>DATDEV010000522.1:0-8086 GCA_036522995.1 Polyangiaceae bacterium | reverse complement strand
GGTTCTACAAACGCGCCTGGCGCCTCGGAAGCGTCCCTGAATGCTGGTCTCGCCGTAAACGTGCCCTGCCCGACGGGTTTGTGGCGACGGTGCCCAACAACAGCAAGTCGCTTGACCAAGGGGGGCGTAATGCACCTGGATCACGAGCGACTGGACGTCTACGAGTTGGCACTGGAGCTTCTGGTCTTGGCCAACGAGATCATCGAGGGACTGCCGCGTGCACGGAGTCACGCCGGGGCTCGCTCTGCGCGCCCAGCTGGGCGCGGCGCGCGCGGGCCATGCGCGAGCCCGGAGGGGGCCCGCGCCACGAACCTCGGCCTCGCAAACAAACGACCCGACCCTACGGACCGTCGGGCACGGGCACGTTCACGGGCATGCGAGGGCGATCCAATCAGGGTCCTAGTACGGATAGCCCGGAACGTTCATTTGCACCTTGAACAGGCCCTTCTGCGTGCCAGGGCCTTGCCCGGAAATATAGAGCGTTTTGTGGTCGGCGCCGCCGAACGCAACGTTGGTGACTCCTTCCAGTGCCTCGGTCGGGATCGTGGTCAGGATGGCGCCCGCGGGTGAGAACACGGTCGCGCCCTTACCCGCGCAACCGTCGTTGCAGCTCGCGCCCGCGGCGTACACGTTGTCGGCACAATCGACGACCATGCCGTCGGTGGTCGTCCCGCTGCCGTGAAACGTCGTGCCGGCGCCGAGCGAGCCGTCGGCCATCACCGGGTAGCGCTTGAGCTGATTCCCGCCGATGTAGAGGAAGTCCTGCTTGACCGAGAGCGTGATGCCGTTGGGCTGATCGAGCACCTCGATGACCTGGGGCTCTCCGCCCGGCGGCACGCGGTAGGCGCGCGTGTCCGCTTGGGGCCTGGGGGTCGGCGACTGCCAGCTGGGATCGGTGAAGTAGAGCGTGCCGTTGGTGTGAAACGTGAGGTCGTTGGGCGAATCGAAGCGAGCGCCCATGAATGTGCTCACCACCGGTACGGCAGCGCCGCCGCTCAGGCTCAGCTTGGAAATCGAGCCGTCTTTATGCAGAGCGCCGAACAGCTCGCCAGCGGCATTGATGGCCAAACCGTTGCTGCCCGAGTCGGGCGGGATCGCGATGCTCACCTGATCGTTGGCGGTGATCTTGAGCACACGCGACGGAGGCGGAACAGTGGCGGTACCCTTGCCCGAGTTGATCTCCGACACGTACAGAGCGTCGCCGATCCACACCAGGCCTTCGATGTTGGTCGAGTCGTTGCCGTTGTTGTTGAAGGCGTCCGAGGGCGGCACGCCTTCGACACGCTTGGGCGCGCCCATGGCCGCCGGCGCAGCGAACGGCCCCGCCGGGCAGACGAACGCTTTGGAGTCGCCGCCGCCACTGCCGCCGCTGGTCGCTCCGCCAACGCCGCCGCTGGGTGCTCCCCCAGCACCGCCAGCACCGCCAGCGGTCACTCCGCCCGTCGCGCTGCCGCTTTGACCCTGCCCGGTCCCGCCCGTCGCGCTCCCAGCCTGACTGGCCACGCCGCCACTGCTCATGCCACCGCCACCCACAGCGGAGCTGCCGCCACCGCCGGAGCTGGAGCCGGCAGCGTTGGCGGGCGCGGCATTCTGGCCGCTATCGCAGCCGCTACAGCCCAAAGTCAGACACACCACGCCCCAGCTCGCGCAAGCTAATCTCATGCTCTACTCCAATACTCGCAAGAAGTTCCGACAAGCCTAGCTCAGAGCCCGGGCTTGCGTTACGAACTTTACGTGGAATCAGTTCCCCAGAGCTTCATCTAGCTCCTGATGATTTGACCAGGCTAGCGCGTGAAAAGGTCTGCCCCGAGTGTAGACTCGCCACAGCCGCCAAGCAGCGTGACTTTGCAGCCGCGGCGCGGCAGGGACTTGGCGCTCGCGCGCGGACCGAATAGGTTTTGGATGCGCCGTATGTCAGATCTGAACAAGCTCGCGATTCTGGTCGGCGGCGGTCCAGCGCCGGGTATCAACAGCGTGATCGGTGCCGCGACCATCCGCGCCTGCCTGTCGGGTATCCCGGTGCTGGGCATTCGCGATGGCTTTCAGTGGATCATGCGCGGTGACCTGAAGCACGCGCGACCGCTGGATATCGAGACCGTGTCGCGCATCCACTTTCGGGGCGGCTCCTTCATCGGTACCGCGCGCGCCAACCCCACCCAAGGCGCGCAGACTCTCGCGACCACGCTCCAGAGCCTCAAACAGCTGGGCGTGGGCAAGCTCATCACCATCGGCGGCGACGACACTGCATTTTCCGCCATGCGCCTGTCCGAGCACGCCCAGGGCACGCTGCAGGTCGTTCACGTCCCCAAGACCATCGACAACGATCTGGATCTGCCGGCCTGGATTCCGACCTTCGGCTACCAGACGGCGCGCCACGTCGGTACCGGCATCGTGCGCGATCTGCTCACGGACGCCCAAGCCACCTCGCGCTGGTACTTCGTCGTCGCCATGGGGCGCAAGGCCGGGCACCTCGCGCTGGGCATCGGCAAGGCCGCCGGGGCGACGCTGACCGTGATCCCCGAAGAGTTTGCGAGCAGGCAGATCCCGATGCGCTCGATCGTCGATGTGCTCGCGGGCGCGGTGATCAAGCGCCTGGCGTCGGGGCGCTCGGACGGCGTTGCCGTGCTGGCAGAGGGGCTGGTCGAGTCGATCCCACAAGCGGACCTGGCCGGGCTGGAAGGGGCCGAGCGCGACGAGCACGGCCACATTCGCCTCGCGGAAATCGACTTTGGCCGCATCCTCAAGGCGGCTGTACTGGCGCGGCTGAATGAGCTGGGGCCCAAGGTCACGATCGTCTCCAAGGACATCGGCTACGAGCTGCGCTGCACCGATCCCATCCCGTTCGACATGGAGTACACGCGCGACCTTGGCTACTGCGCGGCCAAGTACCTGCTCGATGGCGGCTCGGACGCCATGATCACGGTGCAGGAAGGCAAATTCAAGCCCATCCCGTTCGTGGACATGCTCGATCCGGCCACGGGTCGCACCCGCGTGCGCATGGTCGACATCGAGACCGAGTACTACAAGATCGCCCGCCGCTACATGCTGCGCCTGCGCCGAGACGACTTCGCCGACGAACGCGAGGTCACACGCTACGCCGCCGTGACCAAGCTCTCGCCCGACGAGTTTCGCGCGCAGTTCGAATACCTCGTGAACCACGAAGCCCCACCCCTCGCCTTCGGGCCGGACAGCGCTTGATCGCCCGCTTCGAGCCCCGCCGCGAGCTCGGCAAGACCGGCTTCGTCGCGACTCGAATCGGCATCGGCGACCTGGCCGATCGCAAGCTGCCCATCGATGCTTGCGTGACCACGCTGCAGCGCGCGCTCGACTTCGGCCTCAACCTGGTCGACACCGCGCCCAGCTACGAGGACGGCTTCAGCGAGCAGATCGTCGGTCGCGCGCTCGCTGGACGACGCCAGAGCGTATTCCTGATCGACAAGATCGATCACTTCGATCGACCGGTCGAAGCGCAGGCTGGCGGTAGCCTGGAGCGCCTCGGCATGAGCTCGGTGGACGCCTTCGTGCTGCACGGCCTGCGCGAGCCCGAGCAATGGGACGAGCTCAGCCGCGCGGGCGGGCGCTTCGACGAGCTGGAGCGCGTGGTCGCCTCCGGCAAGGCGCGCTTCGTCGGCATTTCGGCGCATCACCCGGAGGTATTGCGACGCGCCATCGCCTCGGGGCGCTGCGACATCGTGCTGTTTCCGATCGGCGCGTTCGTCGACGAAGCCTACGTGAGCGAGATCTTGCCGCTGGCCAAGGCGCGCAGCGTGGGTAGCGTGTGCTTCAAGACTTTCGGCGCCGGCAAGCTGCTGGGCGACACCGCCGGTTACGGACAGCCGCTCGAAGCCAGGCCACGCGGCAAGTGGAGCTCGGGCGGCCAGGGGCCCGCAGGCGACGGGTCCCTGCCCCGTCTTTCGGTGCCGGACTGTGTGAGCTACACGCTCACCTGCGATCCAGACGTGGCGCTGTTCGGCATGAGCTTTCCGAACGAGCAAGACGCCGCGCTCGCAGCCGCCGAGACCTGCTCGCCGCTCTCCCCCGCCGAGCAGTCCGCCATCCGGGCGCGCGCCGCCGAAGCGATTCGCGGCAAGGGCCCCTGCTGGTGGAACGCCGACCCCCTCGCCGGAACACTCTAGGTAACCGCCGTGCCGTCGAGCTTCGCGCCGGCTAGCTGATGAGAGCTTAGCGGCCATTTCTCGGAGAGATCCTGGAGCGGGACACGAGGCTCGAACTCGTGACCTCAAGCTTGGGAAGCTTGCGCTCTACCAACTGAGCTAGTCCCGCAATGACTGGAGCCGAGCGTAGTGCCTGGCGAGGCTGGGTTCAAGCCCTTCGGGCCAGTTTGGGAAGCCTCTTGACCTCCCCCGGGTTTGGTCATTAGACGTAGCCCCACGAAGTCATGAAGATCGCTCGAGTCGAATCGCGCTGTGAATGCCAGGCCCCGCTCGTTGCCGAGCTGGATGAAGCACACTCGGTGGTGCGCGGTTTCGTGATCGATCGCGCGCGAAAGCGCGAGCTCTCGGCACCGGCCAACAGCGCCAAGAAGATCGGCGCCAAGCAGGTCGACGTGGGCTGGAGCTGCCCGATGTGCACGCGCAACACGCTGCGCAGCTTCAACCTCGAAGCGCTCAGCTACCGCTAGGTCGGCTAAGCGGCGCGACGTGAGGCGAGCGGCAGGCTGCCGCCACTCGTGAGCTGGGCGATGAGGTCACGCATGACCTGGGCGCGCTTGTGATCGCGCGCGCGCTCGCGCAGCCAGAGCGCATGCGCCAGGGCGCGGAAGCCTTCATCACGACGACGCACGCGCAGGGAAGCGAGACCGTAGAACACCCAAAGTCGCGCGTCCGATTCGACCGCGAAGCACTCTTCTCGCAAGATCAGCATCGCTCGGCGATCGTCACCTCGCTCGCTTTGGCGGCGGGCGCGCTCGACGGCGGTGACGGCGGGCTGGCGGGGGTCTTTGGATGCGTAGGCCATGACGGCGGGGACAGATGCGAGAGCCGTGCCAGGCGCTCGCGCGGGTCCCTACCCACGCCCATCGGTCTCTCGGCGAGACGATTGACGAATCATTTCGAGACGGCGCTCCCCTCGCACCAGGTGGTTTTCGCCTGAAACGACTGGGTCACGCAGAACCCAGCTGGGTGATCCAGGAGTCGCGGACGTAACAAACGTCCGTAGCGTGACGCCTGTCCGTACGTTGACGCTAGAGCGACGCCCGATACAGCTCGAGCAGGTCGCCTTCGCTACAAGGTCGCGGGTTGCTACGGTGACAGGCGTCCTCGAGCGCCTTTTTCGCCAGCGGTGGCAGGAATTCGTCACGAATGCCCGAGCCTGCCAGCCCGCCGTTGATGCCCACGCGCGCGCGCAGCGCTGCGATCGCTTTGACGGCGTCCTCGTCGCCCAAGAGCACACCGATGCGCCGCACCTTGTCCGGCACGGCCTCGCGATTGAAGGCCATGACGGCGGGGAGGCAGAGTGCGTTGGCCAGCCCGTGGTGCAGCCCGTGCTCGCTCGAAAGCGGGTGGGCCAGCGAATGACAGGCGCCGAGACCCTTCTGGAAAGCGATCGCGCCCATCATGGCGGCTTTCATCATAGCGCCGCGCGCTTCCAGATTGCTCGGCTCCTCGACGGCGCGCTGCAGGTACTGCGCCGTGAGCTCCACGCCGCCGAGCGCAATGGCGTCCGCCAGCGGGTGATCGCCGAGTGACAGGTAGGCCTCGATGCAGTGAGTGAGCGCGTCGAAGCCGGTGGCCGCCGTCACGCCCTGGGGCATCGAGACCGTGAGCTCCGGATCCAAGATCGCGACCCTGGCCAGCAAGCGCGGCGAGAAGATCACCGTTTTTCGGCCCGTGGAACGCACGGTGAGCACGCCCGAGCGGCCCACCTCGCTACCCGTACCGGCGGTGGTCGGCACCGTGATGACGGGCGGCACGTCGGCTGGGATGTGCACACCGCCGTCGATCGCGTCGTCCAGCTGCTCGAACGGCAGGCTGCACTTCGCGCGCAGCGCGATCAACTTCGCGGCGTCCATCGGCGAACCGCCGCCGACCGCCACCACCGCTTCGGCGCGGTGCGCGGCGTAGGCCTTGGCGCCGTTTTCGATATTTTCCTCGGTCGGGTTGCCCTCGACCCCGGTAAACACGCTGGTGATGAGCGCGCTTTCGGCGAGCGACGCGAGCGGCGCCCGCAGCAGGCCCGTCTTTTCCACGCCCGGGTCGCTCACGACCAGTACGCGTGAAACGCCGAGCGCGGTGACCTCGTGACCAAGCCGGCGGATCTCACCGGGGCCAAACACGATTTTGGTGGGAAAGCTCCAGATGCTCATATGACCTCGAAGTAGCGTGCCAGCTCCCAGTCAGTGACTGCCTTGTCGTACTCGCGGACTTCCCACTCGCGGGTTCGCGCGTAGTGATCCACGAAGCCCTCGCCGAACAGCGCGCGTGCCGGCTTGCTGGCGGCGAAGCGCTCGGTCGCCTCGCGCAGCGTGCGCGGCAAGCGGCCGGCGCCGTCCACGCCTGCATCGCCGCGCGTCTCGGGCGGTAGGGCCAGCTTTTTTTCGACGCCCCACAGCCCGGCGCCGAGGGTGGCGGCCATGGCCAGGTACGGGTTCATGTCCGCAGCAGGCTGGCGATGCTCGATGCGGAGCGCGCTGCCCTGCCCCAGGCCAATCACACGGCAGCTACAGGTGCGGTTTTCGACGCCCCAGCATGCCACGAGCGGCGCCCACACACCGGGCACGTAGCGCTTGTAGCTGTTGATGGTGGGCGAGACCATGGCGGTCAGCTCGGGCATCAGCGCGATCTGCCCGGCCAAGTAGTGCTGCATCAGCTTGGACATGCCGCCGCCCTTGGCGTCGGCGAAAGCGTTTTCGCCGTTCTGCCACAAGCTTTGGTGCAAGTGCCCGCTCGAGCCGGGCAGCGCGGCGTTCCACTTGGCCATGAAGGTGACCGAAACACCGTGACGATGGGCGAGCTGCTTGAGCGCTACCTTGAACAGCGCCGCGCGATCCGCTGTCTTGAGCGCGTCGTCGAAGCGGATGGCGGCTTCGTAGACGCCCGGACCGGTTTCGGTGTGCAGTCCCTCGAGGTCGATGTCGAACTCGCGCATGCTCTGCATGATGTCGCGCATCAGCTCGGAGTCCTGTCCGCTGCGCACCCAGCTGTAGCCGAACATGCCGGGATCGAGCGGCGTGAGGCGCCGGAAGGCCTTTTCCTGCAAGGTATCGCGCGTTTCCTTGAACAGGTAGAATTCGTACTCGGCTCCGACCATCGGCCGATAACCGAGCTTTTCGGCGCGGGCGATCATGCGCTTGAGCAGCGAGCGCGGACAAGCCGGGTGCGGCGAGCCGTCTGCAGCGCGAAAGTCGGCCAGCATGGCGGCGGCGCCCGGTTCCCACGGAATGGTCCGCAGTGTGCTCGGATCGAGCTCGGCGTTCGCGTCCGGGTAGCCGGTGTGCCAGCCGGTGAGCTTGGCGTTGTCGTAGAGGATGTCGGCGACGTCCCAGCCGAAGATCACGTCGCAAAATCCGAAGCCCTTGCTCAGCGCCGACTCGAGCTTGTCGAGCGACACGTACTTGCCGCGGAGCACGCCGTCGATGTCGAAGCCGCCGATTTTCGCGCGGTCAACGCCTCGCCCGCGCAGATCCTGAACCAGATCGGCGGCGGCGCGTTTGGCTACGGCCTGCGCATCGCTACTCTTCCCGCTGCGGGCGCGCGTCGCCGCGCGCTGTTTGCGCTGAGCCATGGCTTTTTCTATCACGGCTTCGACGAGGCTCGGCTCACTCTCGCTTGAGCCGGTAGGCGCAGAGGCCCAGCCCAGCGACCATCAGCACGCCCGCCACGACGCCACTGCGCAGCGGCCCAACGCTGAAAATTTCGCCCGTGATGCCCGAATACAGCTGATCCAGGAGTATCACCAGGACGGCAACACCGACCACGACCAGGCCCGGCAGCAACCGCCACGACAGTGAGCCGCGCGTGGAGGGCAAGAGCTTGATCTCGAATGCAGGCCTCGGAGCCGGCACACTCATCGACATCGGCGGCCCGAGCGACGGCTGGCCTGCCGCGCCACGACTGACAGGCGGCAG
>DATDEV010000521.1:0-2227 GCA_036522995.1 Polyangiaceae bacterium | reverse complement strand
TCCGCGCGGGCGCGTGGGCTCGAGGTGGGCGAGCACCCTGTCCCGACGCACTACGGCGACGAGGTTTCGCACCTGAATCCAGCGACCTACGGGCTGCGTGTGCTGCGCGTGATGTGGAACTACCGCCGAGGGCATTATGCTGGCTAGAAACTTACGCAGACTCGGCGCCATCGCCTGGGGCGCGGCGCTCGTCGCATGTCACACCGGCAACGCCAAAGAGCCTTGGGGCGACGTGGCGCGCGCGCGCCCGGCCGAGCACGCCGAGGTGCGCACCCTCAATGAAGGTTACGAGCGCACGCGCTCGACGGTTTGGGTGCGGCAGGTCGATCGCCCTACGCGCGCCGCGCTGGACTACGCCGCCTACCACGCCAATTTCATGATCGCGGATCTCGAGCCGGAAGCGGCGTTGCCAGGCGATCGGCAGCCCGACACGTCTCGGCCATTCGCGGGCCTGATCGAGGTCGAGAGCCTCACCAGCGACATCGAAAAGACGACTCTCTCACCTGCCGAGCGTAGCCAGCCGCTCGCCTTCGCTCCGCTTTCGGAGCGCCTGCAGAGCCGTAAAATCGAGGGCGCCGAGGGGCTGGCGGAGGTCGGGGCGGCCGTACGCGACGAGAAATGGGGCCTTGCGCTGCCGCCCGGCACGTCGGGCCAGCAGCTGACCGAGCTCTACCTGCACGGAGCCGGCTCGGGCCCCGTGGAAATCTGGGCCAAGATCGAGTTTCAACCCTGGTTTACAGCCTTCAAGGGCGCGCCCGATCAGGACGCCGACGGCTACCCCGAGCTGTATGGTCGGCTGCCGAGCGCGCTCGCCACGAGCGCCGTGGTCAAGGAGATCCGCGAGGACTACATGGCCAAGGCGCTCAGCGCGGACGAGGTGAAGGCCTGGGCCAATCAGCTGTCGTCTTACTGGTACCCGTCCTTCAATACCGACCTGGTCCCCACCGAAGCCCAGTGGCCCGACTCGCAAACAGAGGCCTTCATCAAGCAGGAGCTCGGCGATCACTCCTTCGCGAAGCCAGCCATCGTGCTCCGCGGCAAGCCGCAAGGCAAGCCGACGTACAACGTGCTCTTGATCGGCTCGGGCGGCGACGCAGACGCAGACGCAGCGCCCGCCGCGGGCCCGGCCTTGAAGCTCGCCAGGACGCGCCCCAGCCCCGAGACCAAGGGCCTCGCTTCACGCTTGGAGGGCGAGCTGCAGCGCGAGGGCCAGGGCGATTACGCCAAGTGGCAAGCTACGCTGGCACCGCTGCATACTCGCGTTCGCAAGCGGCTGAAAGCCATGCCGCCCAAGGTCAAGGCGCTAGCCGGTGCCGACGGTTTTCTCTTCTATCGCAACAGCCTCGAATACGTGGCCGGGGGCGACCTCGAGCAGCAGCCCAAGGGCAAAAATCCCTTGCCTGTGATTCTGGACTTCAAGAAGCACCTCGATGCGCTCGGGGTCGATTTCTTGTTCGTGCCGGTCCCGACCAAGCTCGACGTGTATCCGGAGAAGCTGGATCCCAAGGTCGAAGCAGCGGGCGGCATCGTCAATCCCTCCTTCCGCAAGTTGCTGGCCGCTCTGTCGCGACAAGGCGTCGAGGTGGTCGACCTGCTGCCGCTATTGCTCACGGCCAAAGCCGACGGCCGCGCTGACGACTTGCTGTTTCAGCGGCAAGACACGCACTGGACCGATCGCGGTTTGAGGCTCGCTGCCGACGTGCTGAGCGCGCGCATCAAGAAGTATCCCTGGTACGCCGAGCTTGCCAAGCACCGCAAAACGTTCACGACCCGCGCAACCTCGTTCTCGCGCTTCGGAGACTTGCACTCGCGCCTGGCCAGCGCCGAGCAGGCGAAGTACAAGCCCGAGACACTGGCGGCCCTGCAAGTCGTGGGCGACGACAAGCAGCTCTACCAGGACGACCCGTCGAGCCCCGTGGTGCTGCTGGGAGATAGCTTTACCGCCGTCTTCGAGCTCACCGATGCCGAGCATGCCGGTGTCTCCGCGCACACGGCCAAGGTCATCGGGTACCCGCTGGACTTGGTGATGAGCTACGGCGGCGGCCCCAATGTGCGGCAGAAGCTGCTGCGACGCGGCGACGCCTCGCTCGGCACCAAGAAGCTGGTGATCTGGATGATGACCGCCCGCGACCTCTACAACTACTGGGAAGACTGGGAGCCGCTGAAGAAACCTTGAAGCGTCGCTCGTTATTGCTCCTGGCAGCCAGCAGCGCCTGTCAATCGAAGC
>DATDEV010000520.1:0-10687 GCA_036522995.1 Polyangiaceae bacterium | reverse complement strand
AAGGCCGGGCTGGTGGTCACGTTCTTCATGCACTTGCTGTGGGACAAGAAATTCAACATGGTCTTGTTCCTCACCTCGGTGCTGTTCCTGATCCTGTTAATGTCGATGACCACCACCGACCGCGGCGAGTACCAGCACCTGGTCGACGAATACCGCGCCAGCCAGCTCGCCCCGAAGTAACCGCACGGCAGGGGAATCAACAGGAAGGGTGGAAGAATGGAAGGGCCTTCCCTCCTTCCACCCTTCCTGTTCGCTCGCTCGAACGGTCAGCGGCTGGCGAGGGCTGCTAGGTCGCGTTTCCAGAGCTGGTCGGAGATTTCGAGGACCAGGGCGTCGATGCGCTTGCGCGCTTCGCCGTGCTGGCCCGAGATGCCGCTGACCAGGATCGAGAAGCTGACGCCGGTTTGCTGCTCGGGGCCGAACACGTAGCCGCTGAGCGCAACGACCTTGTTCAGCGTCCCGGTCTTGGCGTGGACCGAGCGGCGGCTATTCAGCGCGAAGAAGCGCGTGCGCAAAGTCCCATCGAGCCCGCCCACGGCGAGCTGATCTTGGTAAGCGCGCGAAATACTCGGATCCAGGTAGGCCACCTCGAGCAAGCGCGTCAGCCCGCGCGCGCTGATGCGATTGGCGTCGTACAGCCCGGAACCGTTCGTGACGCGCAAGCCGGGCTCGGCGAGCCCGCGCTCGGCGAGCCAGTCAGCGCTGGCCGCGGCGGCCTTTTCGGCGCTACCGGGCACACCCTTGGCGCGAGCGCCCAGCGCCTTGAACAGCATCTCGGCGTAAAAGTTGTCGCTCGCCTTGCCGAGCTGCGGCACCAGCTCGGCGAGCGTCGCCGAGTCGCGGCCCACCAGCTCATCGGTTTCGTCCTCGCCGCCTCGCGCCGCCTGGCCTTGCACCACGACCCCCGCCGACACGAGCTCGTGCTTGAGCACCGCCGCCGCGAAGATTTCAGGGTTTTCGATGCGCTTCGACAGGTGGATCACCGTGTCTCCGGCCGGAACGTCCCCGCTCACCTGCGCCGAGAGCTGCGTACCGCGCGGCCGTAGGGTGAGCCCGACGTGGTCGCGCTTCTTCCCCTTCTCGGTGCGCACCTCGCCTTGCACGCTCACGTAACCCGGTGGTTCGAGCTCGACGCGGGCCGGCTGACCCGGCGCAGTCGGAAAAACGTGGAGCGTGACCACGTTGCGAGCCAGCGAGACTCCGCTCACCGGAGCGCGAAATGGTGCCCACTCGCTCGGCTGCTGCTCGAAAGCCGGCGGCGTGTATTGGTCGTCGAAGGCGCTTTGATCGACCAGAATGTCGCCAGTCACACGCTTCAAGCCGAGCGCTACCAGGCGCGAAGTCAGCTGGCGCAGGTCCTGATAGCCGAAGCTCGGATCGCCATTACCGCGCAGAACCAGGCGCGGCGCGACGCCGCCCTCGAGCTTGCCGAGCACCCCGACGTGGAAGCGGTGCGTGGGCCCCAGCACCGACAGCGCGACCGCCGCCGTGACCAGCTTTTGATTGGAGGCCGGGTTGAGCGCACGTTCTGCCCCCTCGGCCAGCAGCTCGCGGCCGCTGCCGAGGTCGCGCAGCGCAAATCCCAAGTCACCCTTGCGGGTTTTCACCCAGCTGGAAAGCGCCTCCAGCTTTGGGGCGAGCCGTGCTGGCAGCGTGCTCGGCGCCGCGCTCGGCCGCGGGATCGCCGCCAGCGGTTGGCTGGGCCGAGGCTCGGGCGGGGCGGGCACGGGCGGCGCCGCCGGAGCCAGCACCGGCTCTTCGTCGGGGAAGGCAGCGGCCCCCGTCGGCGCGGCCGGGCTGGCGGCACCGTGGGCCCCAGGCTCGCCCCAGCAAGCCATGGTGGTCAGCACGAAAAGCGCGGCCAAACGCGGCGATCGCCGGTAGGGCAAGCGCAGGAGTAGCCGATCGAAGGGCGCGGGCATCAAGGTGGACTCATGTCAGTTATTCCCGTCCGCGGGACTGGGGCAAAAAGCTGGCATCCCAGCAGGTAGAAAGGCAGAGTCCGCCCGTGCGATTCCGCCTCCCCGTCGCTTGTGCCCTGGCCCTGCTTTTCGCGTCCTTTACCCGCGTGGCAGCTGCCCAGGACGCCCCGCTGGGGGGCCCCGAAGCCGAGAGCAGCGCGGCCCTGGCTCCGCTGCCTCCGCTGCCTCCGCCGCCCGTGGATAGCCCGCCGCCAGGCGCCCGGGCAAACCACATCCTGGCCGGCATCGGCGTCACGGCTGTGGGTTACGGGCTCGCCGTCGCAGGTTCGTACCTGACCAGCGAGTACCCAGGCGAGAAGCAGCTGCGCATTCCGGTGGTGGGCCCGTGGATGGCGGTGGCCAGGACCGGTTGCCCGGCGGACGAACCGGACTGCAGTCCGTTCGGACTAGCCTTCGGCGCTGCGCTCGTGATTTTCGACGGCATCGTGCAAGCCGGTGGCCTTGCGATCATCGGCGAAGGTTTATTTCTGAGGACCTCGTCGCGTCCCGCTCCCGCGCCAAAGAAGGCCGCTCATCTCTCGGTGCGCGCCGTGCCGCTCGATTTCGGCAAACGTGGCCTGGGCCTCGGCTTCGCCGGAACTTTCTGAGCGCCGGAGCTGAAGCGGGCCACGGGCCGCCGCCTCGGATTCCTCAGCATGCGCGCGTAGATGAAGCGAAGACGTGCGGGCGTGCTGGGGGCGTGATACGGCGAGGTCCGACATGGAGATCCTCCAGTGAGTCGGCGAACCAAGTTCGTTTTGGTTACCGGCGGTGTCGTCTCCTCGATCGGCAAAGGGCTCACGTCCGCGTCGATTGGAGCGTTGATGGAAGCGCGCGGGCTGCGTGTCACGCACATGAAGCTCGACCCGTACATCAACGTCGATCCAGGAACGATGTCGCCGTATCAGCACGGTGAAGTGTTCGTGACCGATGACGGGGCCGAAACGGACCTCGACCTCGGTCACTACGAGCGCTTCACCGCGTGCCGTTTAACCCGCCAAGCCAACGTGACTACCGGCCGTATCTACGAGGCCGTCATCACCAAGGAGCGACGCGGTGAATACTTGGGCGCGACCGTGCAGGTGATTCCGCACATCACCGACGAGATCAAGGCGCGCATCCGCGAGGCGACCGATGGCGCGGACATGGCCATCATCGAGGTGGGCGGGACCGTCGGCGACATCGAGTCGCTACCGTTCCTGGAAGCCATCCGCCAGCTCAAGCTCGAAGCCGGTGCCGAGAACGCGCTCAGCGTGCATGTCACGCTGGTGCCGCACATCCCGACCGCCGGTGAGCTCAAGACCAAGCCCACGCAGCACTCGGTGCGCGAGATGCGCGAGATCGGTATTCAACCCGACATCCTGGTGTGTCGTTGCGACCGACCGATCCCGCGCGGCTTGAAAGAGAAGATCGCGCTCTTCTCCAACGTCCCGGTCGACAGCGTCATCTCCGCCGTCGATGTCGGCTGTATCTACGAGTTGCCGCTCGTGCTGCACGCCGAAGGCCTCGACGCGCAGGTCGCGGAGCGGCTCAACATCTGGTCACGCCAGCCCGACCTGTCGAGCTGGAAGCGCACGGTCGAGACCTTCAAGAAGCCGGCACACGGCAGCGTGCGCATCGGCATCGTCGGCAAGTACGTGCACCTGAAGGACAGCTACAAGTCGTTGCACGAATCGCTCGTGCACGGCGGGCTGGCCAACGATCTGGCGGTACAGCTCGAATACATCGACTCCGAGCAAATCGAGCGCAGCGGCCCGAGCGTGCTGGCAGGGCTCGACGGCGTGCTGGTCCCCGGCGGCTTCGGCGATCGCGGCGTCGAGGGCAAGATCGCCGCTATCCGCTACGCGCGCGAAAATGGCGTACCGTTCTTCGGCATCTGCTTGGGCATGCAGCTGGCCGTGATCGAGTTCGCACGCAACCTGTGCGGTCTCAAGCACGCCAGCTCCACCGAGTTCCAGAAGGACTGCCCGGAGCCGGTCATCGACCTGATGCCCGATCAGCGCGGCATCAAGGACAAGGGCGGCACCATGCGCCTGGGCGCATATCCGTGCGCGCTCAAGCCCGGCAGCCGCGCGCTCGATATCTACAAGAAGGAAGAGATCTCGGAGCGGCATCGTCATCGCTTCGAGGTGAATAATGATTTCCGCGAGGTCCTGACCGAAAAGGGTCTGGTGCTGAGCGGCACCAGCCCGGACAATCGGCTGGTGGAGATCGTCGAGCTGCCCAATCACCCGCACTTCTTGGGCTGCCAGTTCCATCCCGAGTTCAAGAGCCGGCCGATGGCGGCGCACCCGCTGTTCTCGAGCTTCGTGGCGGCGGCTTGCCGGCGGCGCGATGCGCTCGCCAAGTCCGCGCAGCGCGAGGGCAGCGCGGCCGAGCCGAGCAGCAGCAGCAGCAGCAGCGTGAATTGACGCGCGGGGGCCGGCTGCCGGCCCCCCACCATCACTGCCGGGTGCGGTCGCCCGGCAGCTTGGGGTAAGCTCGCCCTCATGCGCGCGAGCCGTGGCCTGCTGTTTTCTCTAACGTTCGCGGGGGCGCTGGGCTGCGCTGGAACGCAGCCGGAGGTGCGCGCGGCGCTCAGCGGCTCGCTGCCGCAGCTGCAGCAAGAAATCGCACAGGCCGAGCGCGCAGGACCGCTTTCGGACGCGCGGCTCGAAGAGCTGGCGCGCGCCGTGGCCGAGCGCGAGATCGCCAGCGCGCAGGGCGCCGAGGGCGTGACCCAGCTCTCCGCGCTGCGGCCGTGCGTGAGCGAGCTCGAGTCGGCGCTGCGCGAACGCTCGGAGCGTGGCGACGAACCAGCAGCCACCGCCCTGCTCTTGCTCTTCCAGGCCGGCAGCAGCGACGGCTCCGAGCTGGTCGAGCGCTACAAGGAGGCCGACAGCGGTGCCTTCCGGGCACTGGCCGCGCACGCTGCGCGAGCCCGCAAGTATGCCGAGCTGCGCCGCCGCTACTTCATCGACCCGGACGAGCGCGTGCGCCGCGGCGCCTTCGAAGCAGCCAGCCGGGCGCCGATCGTGGAGCAGCTGCCTGACTTGCTGGAGGCAGCGCGCCTCGATCCGAGCCCGCTCAATCGCGCGCGCGCAGCGCAGGCCGTCGGCCGCATCGGTACCGAGGCGGCCGTGCTCGGCTTGATGGATCTGGTCAGCGCCGGCGACGAGCAGGAGCAGCTGGCGGCGCTGGATGCGTTCTCGCAGCCGCGCGCCTTCGCGCATGGCGGTGAGCGCGAGCTGGGCCGCGCCCTAAGCCGCAGCGGCCTGGTTTCGGTCTCGGCGGCCTCGCTGCTGCTGCGCTCGCGCGAGTGGCGCGGCGCCGCGGTGGGCGTGCTGGCGCGCGCCATCGCCGAGGGCAGCGACGACGAGCGACGCGTGGCGCTGATGTCGGCGCCCCTGGAAGACGCGCCGATTCAAGACGCGCTCGAGAAGGCGGCCAAGAGCCCCTCGCCCGAGCTCACGCCGCTCGTGCTCTCGCGCCTGGCCGAGCTGCCCGGCAAGGCCCAGGAGGCCCGCGCAGCTCTGGAGAAGCTGGCGCAAGACAAGGGCGATGTGGGGCTCGAGGCCAGCTACGCGCTCGCCCGACTCGGCTCGGCGGCGGCAATCACACGCGTGGAGCAAGAGCTATCGAGCCCGCGCGCCGTGCGCCGACTGCGCGCCTCCGTCACGCTGGCCAGCCTGGGCAAGCGCCAGCGCTTGGCGCCTCGCCTCGCCGACCAGAGCCCGCTCGTGCGCGCCAGCTTGGCTTGCCGGCTCACGGAGGCATCCTGAGCCGAGCTTTCGCCCTAGCGGTGTGGCTCGTGGTTTCCACGACTGGCTGCGTAAAGCAGGCCGTGCTCGAAAACGACGTTCGAAACGCGCAGTGGAAGGCGCGCGTGCTGGCAACGCAGGTCGACCTCGAGCTGGCCCAAGCCGCCGCGTCCGCAGCGCTCGTCGAGCTGGAGGCGCTTTACCAGCGCGCGCCAGACGATAAGCGGGTCACGGCTCTGCTCACGGACGGCTTCGCGCGCTTGGCCGACGGCTTCATCGAGGCACAGCGCCTGGAGGCGGTCGTCGCCGGCGACGTCGCCGAAACGGCGACGCAGGCGCAGCGGCAGGCCGATGCGCGAGCCCGCAGCGCCTACTACCGCAAGCAACTGGGCAAGCGAGACGGCAAGGCCGCGCCGCAGCCCAGCCTCGCGCTGCTGGAGCCCGCCCGCGACGCTTGCCGCAAGCGCGAGCGCGCCCGCTACGAAACCGAGCTGAGCGCGCTGCTGAGCGCGAGCGCCACGCAACCGGAAGAGCGCCTGCAGCTGGCCCTGGCGCAGCGACAGGCTCGCTTCTGGCTATTGCCGAAGCTCAGCCAGCGCTGCGGGTTCTGAAGCTCACAGCTGGATCGTTTTCCAGTCGCCGCTGCGGAACTTCCACACCATCACGCCGGTGAGCAGGACCACGTACACCAGCGCGGCGGACCAGATACCGACCAGACCGAACTCGAGGGTGATACCGAGCAGCCAGGCCAACGGCACCAGGCAGAGAAAGTGCAGGAGCAGCTCGACGATCATGACGAAGCGGGTATTGCCGGCGCCGAACAGAGCCTGGGTCAGGATCATGCCGACGGCGATCAGCGGTGTGGCCAGGCCCATCATGCGCATCGGCATGAGCGCAGCGTTGAACACTGCATTGCTCTCGGTCACGAGGTGCAGGATGGGCCGGGTGAGCACGACGCCTTCCAATAGCCCCACGACGCCGAAAATGATCAGCCCCAGGCGCACCGAGACCCAGCCGAACTTCTCGGCTTCGTCGCTCTTACCGCTGCCCAGGCATTGACTGACGAGGGTGGCGGTCGAGGTGCCGAACGCCAGGCAAGCCGTGAAGGTCAGCTTCAGCACGCCGACGATGACGGTGGTGGCGGCCGCGTTGACGGCCTCCGGCTTGCCGCCCGGACAATCGGGCGCCACCAGGCTGGCGTGCATCATGGCATCCAGCCGACTCACGATCATCGCGAACAGCATGAAGCCGCTCATCACGGCCACCGTGGCGACCGCGCTCGGAATGGACAGCTTGAGGATGCGGCCGAGCAGCTCGCGCGAGAGCCCCTTCAAGTCGAACGGCTGGTGAGCAGCACGGTAGCGATCCATTGCCGCCCAACCGACCATTACGAACAGACCGATCCATGACGAGGCAGCGCCGGCCAGTCCCGCGCCGGCCATGCCCATGGCCGGGGCACCGAACTTACCGAAGATGAACGTCACGCACAAAGCCACGTTGATCACGTTCATGACCACGCTGGCGATCATGTGCACATGCGTCTTGCCGATGCCGTCGAAGAAGGCCTTGAACGAGAACGTGACGGCCATCGAGGTGATGCCGAGCAAACGGTAGTTCAAGTATTCGGTGCCTACGGCGCGCACCTCGGGCGATTGCACCAGCACGCCCAGCACGTGCGGGATCACCAGGTAGCCCAGTGCCGTGAACAGCACGCCCGCCACCAGCGAGAACACCCAGGAATTGGCCAGCACCGCGCCGGCGTCCACGCTGCGCCCCTGCGCGAAGCGCCGAGCGGCCAGCGCCTGCGTGCCGACCGAGATGGCGCTCAGTGAGCCGCCGAACATCCACAGCAGCAGCAGGCAGGGCAGCAGCGCCGCCTGGGCGTACGAAGAGCCCGGGCAGCCCAGCCAGGCGAAGAAGATGATGTCGACTTCGTTGACCGCGCTCTGAGCGAGCATGGCCATTACGGTCGGCAGCGCCAGCTTGAGGACGATGCGCACCTTGGACCCGTTCAGGTCCAGCGGTGCGGCGGGCGCGCTTGGAGGGAGAGCCACTAGCCCAGGGGTTGTAGGGACGGCTGGGGGTCCCCTGCAAGTGAGTAGTTGGTGAAGGGCCGCCTTAGTGACCGGCCCCGAACGCCGCGACTACTCCGAGAGCGCCAACTTTTGACCGCGCATCTCGCTCAGCAACGTTTTCGCGTCGGGCGAGGACGGATCGTCCTTGATCACACCCTGAATGAGTGCAAGGGCGCGATCCTTGTGGCCCGTGGCGCGCTCGAGGCGCGCCAGCGCCAAGCGAGCCTCGCTGCTCGGATCCAGCAGCGCCCAGCGCCGGGCAGCCTTGACGGCCTCGCCCCAAGCGCCCATCTGCTCGGCCCGAGTCGCCAGCGCCTTGTGCAGCGCTGCGTCGCTGGGGCTCCTGGCGGCGCCCCGCCGCAGCATCCCGAGCGCGCGGATCCGACCGCCCTTGCCCGTCTCCCAGAGCGCGTCGGCCTTGGCCAGCACCGGGCTCTCGCGCGTCTGGTCCGCCCGCAGGCCGTCGCCCTTGATCTCGACCTCTTGCTCCTGGCTCAGGTCGGCGCCGGCGACGGCATCGCTCTGGGGCGCGACGACGGCCTCGCCCGGCGCGTGGGGCGCGTCGGCGAGGTCTACCTCACCTTCCTCGTCTGCGTTCAGGATGAGGCTAGGGGCGGCAGCTGAAAGGGTGGCGGCTGGCTCGGCCGGCAGGGGCGTCGGAGGGGCGGCTGGCTCGGCGACGGGCTCGGCGTCCATGCCAATCGCGACCACGCCGCGCGCGGCCGGAGCGGGCGGCGCATGGCGGGCCAGCGCGTCGGCGCGCAGCTTGACGACATGCGCGTAGACCTGCTCGAGCGATGCACTGGCCTTGCCGACCAGCGGAGTCTTGGCCACGGCGGCGCCACCGATGCCGAGCACCAGCACCGACATACCGGTGACCAGGCCGAGCGCCAGCCCGCGCCGGCGCGCCGTCGGAGCGGCGGCGCGCAGCGCTGGCGCCTTGCTGGCACGCTCGAGCAGCGCGCACAGCTCGCTGGCTGATTGCGGTCGCTTGGCGGGGTCGGCGCTGAGCATCTTGGCCACCAGCTCGTCGACCGCCTTGGGGATGTGCGCCTCGGGACGGCGCTCGCTCGGCGGCAACACCGGCGCGCGACGCTTGAGCTCGATCAGCTCGCCCAGGTTCGAGGCTACGTGCGGCTGGTAGCCGGTCAAGAGCTCGTAGAGCACCGCGCCCAGCGCGTAGATGTCGCTGCGCGCGTCGGCCGCGCCCGCCTGAGCCTGCTCGGGCGCCATGTACTCGGGCGTACCCACCACCAGCACTGCCTCGGCGTCCGCAGCCACGGCGCTCGGCTCGGACGCGAGCCCGAAGTCGAACAGCTTGACCACACCGGCGGCGGTCAGCAGCAGATTACCCGGCTTGAGGTCGCGATGCAGCACGCCCGCGCCATGGGCCACCTCCAGCGCGCGCGCGCACTGCAGGGCGATGCCGAGCGCCTCACGGTGACCGATCTCGCCGTCCTTGGCCAGCTTGCGCTCCAGCGACTCGCCGATCAGGTACTCCATCGCGTAGTAGGGGCGGCCGTCCTGCGCGACGCCGAAGTCGAACACCTTGATCAGGTTCTCGTGCGACAGCTGCGCGATGCTGCGCGCCTCGGCGCGGAAGCGATCGACGGCGGCTCCGCCGAGCTTGTCCGGATCCATCAGCTTGAGCGCGACCGTGCGCGAGAGGTCGACGTGCAGCGCCTGGTACACGACGCCCGTCGAGCCGCGGCCGAGCTCACTCACCAGCTTGTAAGGCGTGCCGGCCAGCAGCGAGGGATCGGCCGTTTCGGCTTCGGGCGGCTCCGGCGACGCCGGGATCGGCAGCGGGCGAGCCTCGGCGGCGCGATTCTCGGCGACCAGCCGCGCGAACTCGCTGCGCGAGCGCGCCGGCTCGGCCGGGTACAGGCGGCGCATCAGCTGCGAGACGCGGCCGCGCACGCTGCGATCGCCGTCGGCCATGCTCGGCGAGCGCTGGAGCAGACGGCCCAGGTCGGAAACGGCCTTGGCAGCGCTCTCGTAGCGATCTTCGATGCGGGTAGCGCTGAGCTTGAGGATGATCTGGTCCAGCTCGGGCGGCGCGCCAATCAGCTGTGCCAGCGGCGTGGGGTTGCGCTTGCCCTGGCCGACCAGCGCCATGTGCTGCGACGAGTCGCCGATCAAGAAGCGGCGCCCGGCCACCAGCTCCCAGAGCATGATGCCGAAGGCGTACAGGTCGGAAGGCGCTGCGCCGGGCGTGTTGTTGGCGACCTCGGGGGCCACGTAGCCGGGCTTGGCGAACACGATACCGGCCACCGTGTGGCAGCGGCGGTTCTCGGCCCGCGCCGTACCGAAGTCGATCAGCTTGAGCTCGCCGCCATAGCTGACCATCACGTTTTGCGGGCTGAGGTCGCGATGCACGATGTCGAGGTGGCGACCTTCGGCGTCGGTGCGCTCGTGCACGTGGGCCAGCGCATCGCCCAGCATCACGCCGAGCGCGATGGCTTCGGGCCAGCTGATGCGCACGCCGAGCTGCGCGGCACGGCTGCGCACGTCGCTGAGGTTGCGACCCTCGACGTGCTCCACCACCACGTACGGCTTGCCCTCGGAGTCGCTGGTCGCTTCGAGGATCTGCGCCACCCCCGGGTGCTGGAGCTGCGCCTGGATGCGAGCCTCGTCGAGGAAGCGGGCCAGGAAGGAGCGGTCGGTCTCGTGCTCCCGGCGGATGATCTTCACCACCACCGGTCGCTCGGCACCCTCGATGCCGCCGGAGGAAGCGAGCAGCACCTCGCCCATGCCGCCGCGGGCGAGGCGCTTGAGGAGCGTGTAGCGCTCGAAGCGGCGCGGCAGCGGCGGCTCAGCGGCGCTTGGCGCTTGCGTTTCGGCCGAGCCGACAGCGTTATTGTCCAGCAGTTGCGGTGGGTTAGCGAGCGACTCCATGGCCTGCATGTGC
>DATDEV010000519.1:0-4400 GCA_036522995.1 Polyangiaceae bacterium | reverse complement strand
AGCGATCTCGTTCGGATCCTTGGTCGACTTGGCCATCTTCTTCAGCTCTTCCGTGATGGCGATCACGGCCTTGTCGATGCCGCGCTTGATCTCCATCGGGTTGTGGCCGGCGGAGACGAGCTTGCTGCCCTCGCGGAAGATCGCCTGGGCGAGCACGGTGGCGGTCGTGGTGCCGTCGCCAGCGATGTCGCTGGTCTTCGAGGCAACTTCACGCACCATCTGTGCGCCCATGTTCTCGAACTTGTTCTCGAGCTCGATTTCCTTGGCAACGGTCACGCCGTCTTTGGTGACGGTCGGGGCGCCGAAGGACTTCTCGATCACGACGTTGCGGCCCTTGGGACCGAGCGTGACCTTGACGGCGTTCGCGAGCGCGTTGACGCCGTTGAGGATGAGGGTACGTGCCGACTCTTCGTAAACGATTTCTTTAGCAGACATAATTCAGTTCTCCTCAGCTCACTTCTCGATAACGCCCAGGACGTCGTCCTCACGCAGGATGAGGTGCTCCTCACCGTCCAGCTTCACCTCGGTGCCCGAGTACTTGCCGAACAGGATCCGGTCGCCGGCCTTGACGTCCAGCTTGCGGACGGTGCCGTCTTCCTGAACCTTGCCGTTGCCGACGGCGATGACTTCACCCTCGACCGGCTTCTCCTTGGCGGAGTCCGGGATGATGATCCCGCCCTTGGTCTTCTCTTCTTCTTTGACGCGCTTGACGATCAGGCGGTCCTGCAGCGGTCGAATCTTCGTTGCCATGTGTCTTGTCTCCCTCGAGAGGTTGGTTCTAGGTTTTTGCCGGCTGTTCCGGTGTTGGGACCGGTCTAACCAGCGAGAAGTTTTGGGATTCCCGGAATTAGCACTCAACTGACGCGAGTGCTAACAACTCGGGCACGCGCACCCTAAGCATCCCTGTGGAGGTGTCAAGGACCCACACGCTGGGGTTTCGAGAAGCGCTGCAGTTCCCAGCAGCTGCGTCTTCTGGCTGAGGTGCGTCCGCAGGGTTTCGGACTGGCAGCCGGCGCCCCCGAGTGCTGAGAATCCGAGCCGGCACTGGACGGACGTCTAGGCCAACCGGCCGTGCCCGAGCTACGCTTCAGGAGTCCTGTTCCGAGTCTCTCCCACGTCCAGCGGCGGGGAGCCGCCGAACACGGAGTCCAAAAAGCACTCCGCAGGGACACGAATCACTCCGCTGTCCGAGCGAGGGGGCTGCCGCGTCGCAGCCGCGCTTGCAGAAGCTCACGTGTCGACGCTCGGTCGCACTACTCCGCGCCGCGCCCTCCACGCCCCGCGTCACCACTCCGCGCCTCGCACTCCGCGTCCGGCGCCCCCCGCTGCACGTCGCGCGTTCGCGCTGACCCTGCACGTTCGCGCTCGCACGCGACACGACACTTTTTCGGCACCGCACAGAAACGTCACCCTGGAAGGATGTCTACATGAGTGAAGGGATGCGCCCCGCCTTGGACCTGTCGGCGAATCTGGAAACCTTCTTTCACGATGTCGTGGATGACGCCATGCGCAAGAAGCACGTCGAAGCGACGGAAGCCGCCGAGTACTACCTGGTGTCACTGCTCATCGACTATGCGCGACCGGCTGCGCAGGCGACCGAAGCGTTCGAACGGCCACTCACGCTGCTGCTCGACGAGGCGCTCCACGCGCCGGGGCAAGAGCGCTTCGAACGGCTGCGCGTGCTCGGCGACGGCGTGCTGTACGTGAGCGGCTTCTTCGCTCCGCACCTGGAGACGCGCGGCGTCGAGGTGCGCTACGTGACGCAGCTCGGTGCGCGCGCCTACGACGGCGCGGGCAAGATGCTGCGCGGCGCGTCGGGTGACGCGGCGCCGGACCTGTTCTTCGAGCTGGCCTCGAATTTCGAGCGTTTTGCCGAGCTTTTGAGCGCGGTGGCCGAAAAGCTTTCGCTGGCGGCGGCCCCCTCCAGCGTGGGCCTGCTGAAGCTCTACGAACGCTGGCTCAAGACGGGCTCGGAAGAGCTTGGCAGTGAGCTGCTCGAGCGCGGCGTGCTGCCGGTGCGCGGCGCGGGAGGCCTTCACTGAACGAGAGCCTGACGACGCTGCGCCGCCTGCAGCGGCGGCTGGAGCGCTTCTATCATCTCGAAGAAACGCCCGACGTGCGCGGCTTCGTGCGCGAGAGCGTCGACCCGGAGGGTCGCGAGGCGCTGCTGCTGCGCGAGAGCGAGGGCAGCGTGGAGCTTGCCCTGGTCGTGCCGAGCGAGGCAGCCAATCAGAACGACGGCTGGCTGCAGCTGGCCGAAGGCGCCAGTCACTTCGTGTACGTCACCAACCGCGCCCGCCAGGAGCTGCCCTCCACGCAGCTCGAATTGGAGCTGCAAGCCGAGGTCGACAAGTTCGTGCTGCTGGTGCTGGAGCGCCAGCCGTACGATCGCGGCGATGCGTTCGAGGTGCACTCACGGCTCTACGAAAATGTGCGCTACCTGCACGCCGCCGGCACCGAGCTGGGTGATCGCTACCGCACCGCCAACGACCTGGCGGCGCGTTTCGTGCGCCGCCTGATGGCGTTTGGCCCCGAGACGACGCACGCCACGCTGCGGCGCTTTTACCGCGCCGGGCAAACCGACAAGATCCGGCTGGTCGCGGCCTGAGGCCGTAACTTGGTTAGCGAAAGCTAGGGCTACGGCTCAGCGTCGGTGATGAACGCGCTGCCGGCTTGGCTCAAGAAGTCCGGCACGCCGTCGCTGCCGCCCGCAAGGTAGAGGCGGCCGCGGTTGGTGTCGAGCGTGACGCTGCCCCCCAGGCGCTGCTGAAGCTGGTCGACTCGAGACTGCACGGCGCCAGGGGCGTTGGTGGCCACTTCCCACAGCCAGGCAGTTTCACCCGCGTCGTCGCTGTACACCCACAAGTGGTCGGAAAAGACGTCCACTGCGGTTGGGTCGAAGGTCTCGTCGTCGGCTAGGAGCACCAAGAGCGTGATCCAAGCGCCCAAGACGTCCTCGTCGACCAGCGCATACGGGGCGGCGGCGGTGGGCGCGGCGTGCTCGAGCGGCTCACGCGCATCGTCGCCCAAATTGCCGTAGACCGCGAAGCGTATGATCTCGCGCGTCGTCGTGGGTACGTTTGCGAACAGCTCCGCCTCGAAGCCCTGTCCTTGCTCCTGCCAAAGGCGGTTCGAAACCGTCGCCCCGTAGCCGTACGGGAAGGTGGCCGAGCTGGCCACGTAGGGCGACACATCCGCTCGCGCTGACTCCTCGAGATCTCTGCGCAGCTTGTCGAACGTGGCGTCGAAATCGACGGACCCTGCCGTGTAGCCGAGCATGCCCACGCCCGCCCGCATTTGATAGAACGTTGCCTCACCCTCCGTCACCGAGCGAGCGGCCAGCACTGCGTCGGTGGTGTCGAGGTGATTCTCGTGCCAGCCGTCCAGCTCGTAATCAGCGTCCTGGAGCGCGTGAATGTACTCGTGGACCAAGAGCATGTCGAGCTCGACGCTGCTCAGCGAATGGTCGCGATCGACCAGCAAGATGCCCTGCTCGGCATCCTGGTAGACGCCGACGAACAGCCGAACGATGTCGTCGATGCGTGCCTCTTCCGAGAGCGCACCGGGCTCGATCAGCTCGAGATCGACCAGCGCGCGCTCCATCGCTGCGCGCGCCTGCTCGTCCTTCGGCGGGCGCTCAGCTGCGCCTTCCGCGACGCTCTGCTCGAGCTCGGCACGGAACTCTGGCTCGCTCACCACGCGCACCGGAACGTCCGCTGGGTCCTCGTTACCGTACATGCACGCAGCGAGCGCGTGCAGCCGCGCCTGGCAGCTCGTGGCGCGCACGTCGCACACGTCGTAGCTCTCGTTCGGACACTCGGGCAGCGGGACGGGAGTGAACGCTGGGGGATGATCGTCGTCGGAGCAGCCGCTCAGTGCGAGCAAGCCGCCAAGAAGGAGCCAAGCGAGCTTCATGGGCACCGCCACCATGACCCAACCTACCAAGCGCGCACCGCTCGAGCTCTGCTGCTCGGCCCGCCCGGAAGCGAAATCGTGAGTTATATCGGACGATTGCGGCGTCGCTAAAGAGCCGTGCGCCGAGGCCGTTCGAAGGCTGCGTGACGACCGAACAACCGCTCTCTAACCTGCAGCTGGACTTGGACTTTGGCTCGGAGGTTCCAACCGCGCCTGCTCCTGCAAGGCAGACTTTCCCGGCCCGCGCCAGCCGCACTGCCGCGCGGACGTTCAGCGAGGATATCTGGTGTGACAGTGAGGCTCCGACCGGCGTTGCGGCCGAGCGTCCACTTTTGCCTCGCCCGCCAAGTATGCCGCGCGTTTAGCCGCGCTTGCGCAGCGGCGGCTTGGGGTAAGCTCCGCCTCCCCTCGAGGAAGGAGCTGACATGAACGTTCGAGTTTCGTTCGTCGCGCTGTGCGCTTTGGCTGCGGCCTGCGAGAAACCG
>DATDEV010000518.1:0-7944 GCA_036522995.1 Polyangiaceae bacterium | reverse complement strand
GGCACCGGCATGGGCGGCATCTAGCGCGATGACCGCGCCCGCGGCGGCTGGCGCACAAGAGCCCGAGCTGCACGGCGTGCTGCTCACTCTGGCGTACGATGGCGGGCCGTTCTGCGGCTACGTCAAGCAGAAGAACGGCCGCACGGTCGCGGGCGAGCTGGAGGGTGCGATCGCTTGCATCGATCCGCGAGCCAGCAGCACGCGCGGCGTGAGCCGCACCGACGCCGGCGTGCACGCGCGTGGACAGCTGGTGGCGTTCGACTCGACCAAGGACATCGACTCTCGCGGTTGGGTGCTGGCGCTCAACCGTGAGCTGCCGCGCGAGATCGCCGTGGTGCGGGCGGCTCGCACCCCGGCGCAGTTCGAGCCGCGCCGGCTCGTGGTCAGCAAGACCTACGTCTACAGCATCCTGCAGAGCTCCACGCGCGATCCCCTGATCGACCGGCACGTGTGGCGGGTACCCTACAGGTTGAACCAGCTCGCGATGAGCCAGGCCGCCGCCGAGCTGCGAGGCGAGCACGACTTCCGCGCGTTCCGGGGCGCCGCCGACTCGCGCGACGAGACGGTGCGACATATCTTTCGCATCGACTTGACCCCCGCTGCGAACGATCCGCGCGTGCTCGAGCTCACGGTCACGGGCAACAAGTTCCTCTACAACATGCTGCGCATCATCGCGGGAACATTGGTCGACATCGGACGCGACCATCTGCCGGCGGACACCTTCCAGCGCGGCTTCGCCAGCGGACTGCGTAAAGATCTGGGCATCACCGCGCCACCCGAAGGGCTCGTCCTCGACCGAATCGAGCTCACCGAGGCTGGCTCGGGTGAGTGGCCAGCCGCGCGACGCGACGGAGAAGCCGAAAATTTCCCCTGATTTCGGCGGTGGCTCGGTTGACGAGCCCCGACCTCTCGCGTACGAACCCGTCGCAATGGGTCTCAGGCAAACGCTGGTCGATAAAGGCAAACGAGCGCTCCTGCGTCCTGCCGTGCTGCGTTGGGTTTCCGACGACCGCGTCATGAAAGCCACCGAAGGGCTGCTCGACGCGCGGGGGCGTCTCAAGGCGGCCTGGACGGTGCTGCTGAACGGGCATGAGCTGCCCAACGTGGATCCCGCGCTCGACGATAGCATCGGCGAGAGCGCGCCAGTGGCAGCTGCCAAGAGCAACGGCGCGACCAACGGCGCAGCCGTAGCCGCGGCCGCGAGCAGCGGCACCATGACTCAGGGCTCCAGCGACATGGATGAGTCGCTGAAGGAGCGCAACACGCTGGCCAGCATCGGCGGGCGTGACGTGTTCGACAAGGCCTTCAAGTTCATGGCCGCGGACAACGCGCGCAAGATGGGCATCTATCCCTTCTTCCGCCCGCTCGACTTCAACGACGGTCCGGAAGCCGAGATCAACGGCAAGCGCGTGGTCATGTTCGGCTCGAACAACTACCTGGGCCTGACCACCCACCCCAAGGTGCGCGAAGCTGCGAAAAGCGCCATCGACCGCTTCGGCACCAGCATGACCGGCTCGCGTCTGGTCAACGGCTCGATGAAGCTGCACGAGGAGCTGGAAGAGAAGTTCGCCGCCTTCATGGGCACCGAGTCGGCCCTGGTGTTCACGACCGGCTATCAGGTGAACATCGCGACCTGTGCAGCGCTGCTCAGCAACAAGCAGAGCGTCGCCTTCATCGATCGCAACGTCCACGCCTCGCTTTACGACGGCGTACGGCTGGGGCAGGCCGCCGGCGCGCGCCTGGTGCGTTACAAGCACAACGACGCCGAGTCACTCGACCGGGCGCTCGAGAAGATGGACGCCGGCGACGGCGCGTTCGTGCTCACCGACGGTGTTTTCAGCGCCGAAGGCGAGATCGCCAAGCTGGACGAGATCGTGCCAGTGGTGAAGAAGCACGGCGCCCGCCTATTGGTGGACGACGCTCACGCCATCGGCGTGCTCGGTCCCAACGGCAGAGGTACGGCGCACAGCTTCGGCCTGGCGGACCAGGTCGATCTGATCAGCGGCACTTTCTCCAAGTCGCTGGCCAGCATCGGTGGCTTTTTGGTCGGCGAGCGCAAGGTGCTCGACTACATCCGGCATTTCGCGCCCAGCTTCATGTTCGCCGCCAGCGCTGCTCCGCCGCAGGTGGCAGCCGCCATGGCTGCGCTGGAGGTCATGCAGGAGGAGAACTGGCGCATCGAGAAGCTGCGCGAGAACTTCACCTACATGCGCGACGAGCTGAAGAAGCTGGGCTTCGAGCTGGGACACACGCAAACCGCCGTGATTCCCATCTACATCCGCCAGGATTTGCGCACGATCATGATGTGGCGTGACCTGCTCGAAGAGCACGGTATCTACACCAACCCGTTCATCTCGCCCGGCGTGCCGCCCAAGAGCGCCATGCTGCGCACCAGCTACATGGCGACCCACGAGCGCCACCACCTCGATCGCGCGCTCGAAGCCTTCGCCAAAGTCGGCAAGAAGTACGGCGTCATCTAAACACCGACGTGCGGCCCCGTACGGCTCCCTGATTTTTTCACAGGGAGATCTGGAGGGCGAGGCAGAGGCGAGAATTCGGGGGTTCGAGCCTCGCGTCACTGCCAGCGCCGTTACGGCATGCTGCGGCGACGCGAGACTCGAACCCTAAAAACCTCCCGTCCTCCCAACCTCCCTGTGAAAAAATCCGGGCCGCGCGGCGCCGTTACATTGACTCTCGATGTCGCGTAAAGTTAGCTGCGTTCCGAAATGCCCGTGGAGATTCGCGAGACGCCGATTGGGGGTAAGGTCAATGATTTCCTGAACGTGGTGGATTACATCTACCGCGGCGACCCCAACTACGTGCGGCCGCTGGACATGGACATGAAGGACCGCTTGAGCTTGAAGAATCCGTTCTTCGAGCACGCGGAAGGCATGCTGTTCACGGCTCACCGCAACGGCTGGTGCGTCGGGCGCGTCTCGGCTCAGCTCGATCGCGAGCACCAGGCTCGTTACAAGGACGACCTGGGCTTCTTCGGCTTCCTGGACACGATCGAGGACGAGGAGGTCGCCAAGGCACTGCTGAATGCCGCCGAGCGCTGGCTGCGCGCCAAGGGCGTGAAGCGCATCCGTGGCCCGCTGTCGCTGTCGATCAACGACGAAATGGGCTGCCTGGTCGACGGCTTCGACACGCCGCCGATGCTGATGATGCCGCATCATCGCGCCTACCAGGGCGGGCTGATCGAGAAGGCCGGCTTCGCCAAGGTCAAGGACGCCTACGCCTGGCGCTACACGGTGAACAACCTCAACGAGCGCACGCGCCGCGTCTACGAAGAGGTGGAGAAGATGCCGGAGGTAACGGTCCGGCACGTCGACATGAAGAACCTGGACGCCGACCTGCGCGTCATCATGGACGTCTTCAACGACGCCTGGAGCGACAACTGGGGCTTCGTGCCGCTCACCGAGCGTGAGCTGTCCAAGCTGGCCGCCGACCTGAAGCTATTCGCCATCCCGGAGTTGTCCTACATCGCGGAAGTCGAAGGCGAGCCAGCAGCCGTGGCGTTGGCACTGCCGAATCTGAACGAGCTGATCAAGGACATGAACGGCAAGCTGATGCCGCTCGGCCTGCCCAAGCTGCTCTGGCGCTTGAAGGTGGTCGGGCCGCGCAGCGCGCGGCTGATGATCCTGGGTATCCGCAGAAAGCTGCGCAACCAGCGCAAGTACGCCGGACTCAGCATGTACCTCTACGCCAAGCTCAACGCCTCCGGCAAACGGCTGGGTATCGAGTGGGGCGAGCTGAGCTGGACGCTGGAAGACAACGCGCCCGTCAACACCGCCATCAAGCTGATGGGCGGCAAGATCTACAAGACTTACCGCGTCTACGAGAAGGAACTGTAGCGGCCGACGGCGGGGGGCTAGCTCCGCGAGCGCTAAGGCGGTCCCGCCATCGGCTCGACGTGATGGCGCGCGCGCAGCTTGTTGACCGCGCTCAGGATTTTGGGGCGGCCGAGCACGCGCTGAAACAGCGCGTGCTTGCCCGGAATGTCGAGCAGCAGCACGCCGACGAGCAGCGTGAGCAGCCCTTGACCGGGCAAGAGCAGCATCAGCAAACCCAGCAGCACCAGCACGACCCCGAGCAGGTTGCGCGCCACGCGCGCCGCCAGTGATGCGTGCTGGGTCGGGCGGTGCTCGGTCAGAAAGTCGCTGGGCAGGCGGGCCAGGTAGCGCGGCACCAGCAGCAGGCTCGCCACCACGGCGAGCACCGAAAATGCGACGCCTCCCACGACCAGCGCCGGGTGTTCGAACCAGCTCGAGAGGGAGTCGATCATGCTATGGCTGCTGCTCGAAGCATGGGTTCCCTTCGCCGATTGTCCAACGTGGCGATATTGCTGATGCTGCTGAGCGGCTGTGGCAAAGGCGCCGAGCGAAAGCTGCGCGACTCCGAGGGCCGCAGCTTCAAGGCCAACTGCAGCCCCGAAGGCGTGTGCAACATCGAGCAGCAGTCGGGAGCGCGCCGCCCCGGTATGCCGGCGCAGGCGCTGCTCAGCGCGGGCCGTCTGGTCGGCATCTGCGACGTCAAGGCGGCGGGCGACCAGCCCGCGACGCACGACTGTCGCCCGCTGGTCTGTGAGACCGACGCTGACTGTCCGCCTGCCCACGGCATGAAGGACGGCCAGTGCCTCAACCAGCGCTGCAGCGATCCGGCCGAGGCGATCTCGGTCAAGGACTCGATCCTGCTGTGCCTGGCCGGCACCGGTCTTGGGCGCGACACGCCAGCGCAGGTGGAGCGCTACGCCCTGGCGCTCAATTGCGGCACGCCCTGCCGAGTGCCGATGCCGTGCCAAAAGCCCTAGCCGCGCCGTGACCACCCAGAGGCCACGGCCGAGGTAGCGTCGCCTCGCGTAGCCGCGCGAGGTTTTTTCGGGTTAGGCTGCGCGCCGCCTATCATGCCCAGCGCCATCGAGCCTGCCATCGTCCTCGCCGCGTACGCCGAGCCCGTGATCAACGGCCGGCGCGTGTTGTTCATCGGTCCCGCCGTCTCGGCCTTGCCCGAGCGCTTGCTGGAGCGTGGCGCTCGCCTGGTGCACGTCTGCGACCCCGACGCGGTGCGGCTGGCCGAGGCGACGGCCAAGAATCGCTCGCGCGAGCTATCGTTCTCGGCGCTGAGCGACGGTCATTTTGCACTGCGCGACGGCGCGTTCGACGTGTGCCTGATCGAGGACGCGGGCATCAGCGATCCGGGGGCCCTGCTCAAGAAGGTGCGCCGCGCGCTCGCCCCACGTGGCGTCGCCCTGATCGCCTCGCTCAACCCCGAGGTGCGGGCGCCGCTCGTGCCCCATCGCCGCAGCGGCGCGGTCGCGCTCGACTACTACGCGCTCTACGACGCCGCCAAGGCCGAGTTCGAGCACGTGCGCATGCTGGGCCAGGCTCCCTTCGTCGGCTACGTGGTGGCGGAGTTCGCTCCGGAGGGCGCGCCAGAGCCGTCGCTGGATACGGCGTTCGTGCCCGGCGGGGCCGAAGAACCGGAGCTGTTCATCGCCGTCGCCTCGCAGCAGCCGATCGCGCTGGACGCGTTTGCGGTCGTGCAATTGCCCTACCGCAGCGTGATCAGCGGCGCCGCCAGCGACGACGACGCCGCGCGGCGTGCGCGCAGCGCCGAGCAGGCAGCGCGCGGCAAGCTGAGCGAGCTCGAGGCCGAGCTATCGAGCGAGCGCCAAGCCGTCGCCGCGCGGGACACCAAGCTGCGTGAGGCCGAGACGCGCGTTTTCGCGCGTGATGCGGAGCTGCTGGCCTTGCGCCAACAGCTGGAGAGCAAGCAGCAGCTGCTGAAGGCGCAGGAAAAGCAAATTGCCGAGCTGAGCGCGCCGCCCCCGGCCCTGAGCAGCGAAAACGACGAGTCCGCCGCCGAGCTGACCGCCCTGGAGCAAGCCCTCACCGAGCGCGGCGAGCACATCCGCAAGCTCGAGCGCGAGCTGCGCGAAGCCGAGCGCGTGGGCAAGGAGTTACTGCGCCAGCTGCCAGCCGCCAGCGTGCCCGCCACGGACGCGCCCGCAACCGACGCCCCGCCGCGCGCGGAGCTGGGCGAGGGTTTGGCGCAGAAGCTGGCCAAAACGCAGGCCGACCTGATCGCGACGCGCTGGGCGCTCGAGGCGGCGCTGCGCCGCGCTCCGCTCGCGGATGCGCCGGAAGCCTGAGGCTAGCGAAATCGAGTTGACAGGGCGCCGTTCCGACTTACCTTGCTGCGGTTTTTCAGCCTGAGCCGGCGTTGTCCATGAGCTTACAGCATGAGTGAAAAGCGCGATTACTACGAGGTTCTCGGGGTCGCGCGTGAGGCCGGCGACGACGAAATCCGCAAGGCGTACCGGCAGGCTGCGCTCAAGCACCACCCCGATCGCAATCAGGGCAACGCCGAGGCCGAAACGAAGTTCAAGGAAGCGACCGAGGCCTACACGGTGCTGTCCGACGGCGAAAAGCGCGCTGCCTACGATCGCTTCGGGCACGCAGGCCTGGGCGGCGGGGGCTTCGACTTCAACAACGCCGGCGTCGGCGATATCCTGAGTCATTTTCAAGACATGTTCGCCGACTTTTTCGGCGGGCAGAGCGGCGGTGGCGGTGGCGCGCGGCGGCGGCGCCAACCCGACCGCGGTCAAGACGTGCGCGTCGAGCTCACGCTGAGCCTGGCCGAGGCGCTCACGGGGGGCAAACACGAGGTGGCCATTCACGGCGCCGCTCCGTGTGAAACGTGCCAGGGCACCGGCGCCAAAACCGGCACCAAGCCGGAGACCTGCTCGCAGTGCCGCGGCGCCGGGCAGGTAACCGCGCAGCGCGGCTTCATCATGTTCTCGAGCCCCTGCGCGCGCTGCCGCGGCACCGGGCAGATGATCGCCGTTCCGTGCGGTGACTGCCGCGGGCAAGGCGCTGTCGAATCCAAGCGCAAGGTGCTGGTCAACGTTCCCGCCGGCATCGACTCCGAACAACGCCTGCGTGTGCCTGGCCAAGGCATGCCTGGCCCCGGTGGCGCGCCTGCCGGTGATCTGTACGTCGACATCGACGTCGAAGTGGACCAGCACTTCGAGCGGCACGGCAACGACCTCGGCACGCGCCTCACGCTCTCGTTCACCGAGGCGGCGCTGGGCACGGTCACGAAGCTGAAGCTACCGGATCAACGTGAAGTGACCGTGCAGGTCGACCCCGGTGCCCAGCCGGGCAGCGTCGTGGTCGTCAAGGGCGAGGGCGTGCCGCGCCTGGATCGCGGTGGGCGTGGCGATCTGCACGTAATGGTCGGCGTGCGCGTGCCCAAGAAGCTGACCAAGAACGCCAAGCGCCTGCTGCAAGAGCTCGAAGACGAGCTGGGCGAGTCCGAGCGCGCCAGCTGAGCCGGGGGCTCGCGTTAGCGCTGCTCGGGGTGCCGGTCGGCGATGGCGCGTAGGCCGGCGAGTGAGCCCGTGAAGGCTTCGATTTGGCTCGGCTCCTGGCGCAAGAAGCGCTCGAGCTCGGGCGCCGCCAGGATGGCCTGATCGACGCGCGCATCGCTGCCCTTGCCATAGGCGCCGAGCGCGATGAGCTCGCGTTTCTCTTCGTAAACGGCCAGCAGGGCGCGCGCGCGGCGGGCAGCGAGGCGGTGCGGCTCGTCCGTCACGCTCGGCATCACGCGCGAGAGTGACGTCAGCACGTCGATGGCCGGATAGTGGCCGCGCGCGGCCAGACGCCGGTCGAGCACGACGTGGCCGTCGAGGATGCCGCGCACGGAGTCGGCTACCGGATCGTTATGGTCGTCGCCGTCGATCAGCACGGAGATGATGGCGGTGATGGAACCGGACCCTTCGACGCCAGGCCCGGCGCGCTCGAGAAGCTTGGGCAGTTCGGTGAAGACGGAGGCGGGGTAGCCGCGCGCGACGGGCGGCTCGCCGGTGCCGGTCGCGACCTCGCGCAATGCGTGGGCGAAGCGGGTGATCGAATCGAGCACCAGGAGCACGCGGTCGCCCCT
>DATDEV010000517.1:0-16532 GCA_036522995.1 Polyangiaceae bacterium | reverse complement strand
GGCGCGCCGTTCAGCAGCGAGTTGGTGTAACGCTCGCCCAAGCCGCGGACGTAGACGAAACGGTTGCCGACGACGGTCGCTCCGACCACGCGCTGGGTGGCCTGCGCCGCGTTGCTGGCGGGGGTGCGCGCCATTTCGGCGCGGCCGACGCTGTCGCCCACCGCCGCCGAGCGCTGGCGAGTGAGCAGCAAGCCTTCGACGCTGGATTTGTCGACCTCGGTCACGATTTCGACGGTCTCGATCGACGACTCGTCGGGCACGACGTCGATGTCGATGCGGTCGAGGGCGCCGGCCTTCACCTCGACGCCCTTCACCACCGAAGGCTTGTGAAGCTCGACGTAGATGCGCAGCGTGTAGGTGCCGGGCGGCAGCTCGAGCCGGTAGCGGCCGTCGAAGTCGGCGACGGTCTTGAAGGGGGTGCCCACCACGCTGATCTGCGCCTCGGGCGCGGTGTCGTGCTCGATGGCATCCTTGACCACGCCGACCACCGCGCCCTTGCCCTTGGGGGGCGGACGGGTGAGCGCGGCAGCGCCCTGAGCTTCTTCGGCCGCGAGCTCCTTGTCGGCTTCTGCCTCGAGCTCGGCGTCGCTCATCTCCTCCTCTTCGGCCGCTGGCTCGTCGGCAGCAGCCGGGGGAGGCTTGCTGGCCTCTGCCCCTTCGACGGGCTTCGCTGCTGGTTTGTCGGCCGGCTTCTCGGGCGCGGGCTCTTCGTCGGCCTGGTCCTCCTCGTCCGTCTCGTCGGAGGAGGCTGCCGGCTGTGCGGCTGCCGAGTGGAGCAGCGCGGTTTGCGAAATTAGCGCGAAAATCAGCGCGGTCGCGGAGCGGGGAGGTCGCATTGTCAAGCGCCCCGACTGTCGTGAGCGCGCGTGACGGCCCAATGACGAAAAGGAAACGTTGCAACAAATCCACGATCCGAGCGGTGAAGGAATGGTGAACTGACTCGCTGCGCGCCGCGCCCTTTACGCGCCCCGACGGATCGGGTTCCTAGGCAGTGAGACTCGAACCATGACGAAGACGCTTGGCGTTTGGTTGCTGCTCGGAGCCTGCCTGACAGGCCCACTGGTCGGCTGCGGCTACTCGGAGGACGAGTGGAAAGCACAGCTGGCGAAGTACGACGGCCTGGACCAACAGCAGCGCGCGGACGCAGCAGCGCGCGACAAGCTACGCGCCGAGCTCGACCTGGCGCACAAGCAGATCGCCGACCTGAAGGTGCAACTGCAAAAGATGGGCGTCAATCTCGACACCATCAATCAGCAGCTCGAGAAGTCCGGTTCGACCAACAAGCAGCTGGCCAAGAACGTGGAAGAGCTGCAGCGCGCGCTCAAGGAGTACCAGGAGCGAGCCGCGCAGCTCGAGCGCATCAAGCAACGCTTCGAGCTCTTGCGCGATAAGCTGAAGAAGCTCACCGAGCTCGGGCTCAAGGTAGAGATTCGTCGCAACCGCATGGTGATCCGTTTGCCGGGTGACGTGCTGTTCGCGTCTGGCGACGACCAGCTCAGCCCGGACGGCAACCGGGTACTTTCGGCGGTGGCCGACGTGATTCGCAACGACAAGCCGCTCTCGGGGCGCTACTTCCAGGTCGCGGGTCACACCGACAACAAGCCGCTCAAGGGCGGACGCTTCGGCGACAACTGGGGACTGTCGGCGATGCGTGCACGACAGGTGCTGCTTTACCTGGTGGCGCCGCTCGGCGCTCGGAGTGGCGGCGGCTTGAACACCGAGCGCCTACACATGGCGGGCTACGGAGACACGGATCCGGTGGTCAAAAATGAGACCGACGAAGGGCGAAAGCAGAACCGCCGCGTGGAGCTGGTGCTGCTCCCCGATATCGAGGAAATGCTCGACCTTCGCTCGCTGATTTGAGGCGCGGGGCCGGATACCGTGCTCACCCGTCCAGCTACCGGCCGAGGCCGAACGAAAATCGTAGAAACTTGAGGAAAGCCGCTCGCGTAGGACGGCGTTGTGGGCATCTTCTAGCGCTCCACTGTGGGCCGGTATACGACACGCCGGCTTGGACGCGACCGGTAGCCCAGACACTTCCGCCAGTACCGCGGAAGAGCTCATGGAACGCTATGTCGATGGTCATTCCGACGCCTTCGACGCCCTGTATCGCAAGCTCGCGCCGACCCTGATGGGCTACTTGCTCCGACTGACTCGCAATCGCGCCCGCGCCGAGGATCTACTGCAAATCACGTTCACGAAGGTGCATCGCGCTCGAGCCAGCTACCTGCGCGGCGCGCCGGTGCTACCCTGGGCAGTAGCCATCGCTCGCCGCTCCTTTCTGGACGAACGCCGGGCAGCCGCCGTAAGAAATGAAGATCTGAGCAGCGACGGCAGTCTGCCCGAGCCTCGCCCCGAAGCCCCCGCAATCCCGATCGAAATGTCCGACGCGCTCGAAATGGCACTACAAAAGCTCCCCGAGAGCTACCGGGAAGCCATCGAGCTCACCAAGATTACGGGGCTTAGCATTCAAGAGGCCGCCAGCGTGCTGGGAACCACCGAAACTGCCATCAAGCTCCGCGTCCACCGCGGTTACAACCAGCTCCGTAAAGAGCTCGAGAGCTTCACGCGCGCCCCATGACTCAGAAAGACCCCTTGCTAGACATGCCATGGCCGGGGGCCACAGTGACCCCCAGCCAAGCTTGCTCGGAAGCCATTCGCGGCAAGTGCACGCAGGGCCTCTGCGCCAAGCGCGGTGTTTCGGCGCTGAGTCGAGCCCTGCTGACAATCGGCATGTCGCTGTTACTGCTGGGTTATTACACCTGGTATGCGGTGACCGATCATCGCCCGTCGGGGGTAATGCGTACGGCACTCTTCGGCGCGATGGGTTGGCTGGGCGCGCAGGCGCTGCTGGTGTTCGTCACGCTCGCGCGGCCACCGGGCAAGCGCGGCTCGCGCGTGCTGCGGCTGGCGATGCTGCTGTGCGTGCCCGTGCTGTTCGTTGGCTACCTGGCGCTGCTTTCGACCGAGCAGGTGCCGTTCGCCAAGTTCACGCATGGCGCTGCTGGCGGGCATGCATTGGGCTGCGGCATGGTGGCCTTGCTGCTCGGCGCGATCGTCGCGGGTGGAGCGATATTTGCGTGGCGCCGCACCGATCCGTACACGCCCGGCCTGTCTGGGGCGTTGATCGGGATGGTGGCTGGTATCGCCTCGGCTTCAGGCATGAGCGTGGCATGCGCGAGCGGCGAGGCGTTTCACGTCTGCCTCTCGCACGGCCTGGTGGTGTTCGCGCTCTCGGCGCTGGGCTTCGGCCTCGGGCGCCGACTCCTGGCACCGTGAACACGGCAACCGAAATCGCAAGCTCCCCGAAGAAGCGGAGCAAGCTCTCCAAGCTGACGGACTACGCGCTCTATGTCGGCGTCGCGGGCCTGTTCGGGGTGCTGATCACGCGCGGTGGCTCTGGCCCCCAAGAGGGCGCCAAGGCTCACGACTTCCAGCTCCCGCTGGCGGGCGGCAGCGGTCATTTCCGCCTCGCCGACCAGCTCGGCAAGCCGGTGTTGCTCGAGGTGTTCGCCAGCTGGTGCGGCGCTTGCGAGCGCGCAGCGCCCATGATCGACGAGGTGTATCGCGAGGCGAGCCAGAACGGCGTCGTGTTCGTGGGCGTCAGCGTCGACGACGATGTGCTCGCCGCGAAGCGCGCTGCGCAGAGCTGGCCCATCAGCTATCCGGTGGCGGTCGACGATGGCAGCGTTCACCGCAACTACGGAGTGTCGCTGCTACCGACCTTCGTGCTGATCGATCGCGATGGCAAGGTAAAGCGCGTTTCGTCGGGCGTGCCGTCGCGGCGTACGCTGTCGCGCTGGCTCGGGGAAATTTAAGGCCGCTTCAGTGCTTGGGCTCGACGGCGCTCTTCGTGCCCGCCGGCTCCGGCATGCCGGGTTGACGCAGGATGAGCTGACCGGGGACGGAGCCACCGATCGCTTGCGGCTGCGGGCGCGGCTTGAAGGTACCGTCGTCCGTCTCGCGCGATACGACCTTCCAGACTTGCCCGTCGCGTTCGACGCGGATGATGTGGCTCTGCGGTGTCGCAGAAATACCGTGCGTGATGACGCGCGAGGTCGAGCGGGTCGCATCGCGCTCGAGTAGCTGGGCGGCGACCTGCACGCTCGCGCGCAAATCGGAGGCACGCTGCGCGCAGCCGGGGTCGGCATCGCATGCTTTCTCTTGCTGCCGCACGGACTCCACCATCGGACCCTTGGCCAGCTCCATCGCGCCACCGAAGCTCTTGGTCGAGAGTCGCAGCTCGAACTCCATCGCCGCGTCCTTCGGATCGCGGGCCAGGTCGACGAGCTCCACCTTGCGCGGATCGCGCGTCTCCTTGGGGGGATGGTAGTTGCAGCCGCCGCGCGCGAAGATCCACATGAAGAAGGTGAGGATGCCGATCACGCCCAACATGCCGATCGTCTGCCGATTGGGCGAGTCGATCTGGTCCTCGCTCGGCGGCGGCGCCGGCGGCAGCTTGGCCTTGAGCTTCTTCTTCTTCGGACGGTCTCCCGGCGCCGGCTCGGGCGGCGGGGTCGCCTGGCTCGCGGACTCTGGCTCGGAAGCGCTCGACATGCGCGCTTCGGGTAGCAAGCCTCTGGGATTTCCGCAACCGGCCCCACTGCCGGCCGAGCTTAAAGCATGCTCGGACCCACCTCCTTTTGGCCCCTGGCGGCGCTGGGACTGCTCGCTTGCTCGGGCAGCCCCCCCCTCCCCGCCAAGGCCGCCGAGCTGAACCGGGCCGGAGCCGAGGCGCTGGTGCGGGGGGATCTCGAGACCGCCGACGCGCGCTTCACCCTGGCCCTCGAGTACAGCCCGCGCTTCGTCGAAGCCCTGGTCAACCAGGGCCTGGTGGAGCTGCAGCGCGGAAACTTCGACCGCGCCAGCGAGCTCATCACGCGGGCGCGCCGCTTGAACCCCGACGTCGCCCAGCCGCACCACGCGCTCGGTGTCCTGGCCGAACGCCAGGCGCGCCCGGACGAAGCCTCGCGCCACTACTATGCTGCGCTCGAGGTCGACCCTGGGTTTTCGCCAGCGCGCGCCAACCTGGCGCGCCTGCTGTTCGACGCCGGCATGCTCGAAGAAGCGCTGATTCAGTACAAGCGGTTGGCAGAGGCCGATCCAGACGGCCTGGATGCGGCGGTTGGTCAGGCCGAAACGCTGCTGCGGCTCGGCCGTATCGAAGAGGCCAACGCCATCACGGCCGCGGCGCGCAGGCGCTTTCCGGACGCACCGGAGCTCTCGATCCTCGCGGCGCGCGCGCTGCTTCGCCGGGGCGAGATCGATGCGGCGATCGCGCTGCTGCTTCCGCTCGGCTACGGGCAAGACGACGTGGCCGCAGCCGCCCTGGCGTGGCTCGCCACTGCGGAGCTGGCACGCGGACGCGCGCGCAGCGCCGTGGGGGCAGCGGCGCGGGCGCTGAAGCTCGAGCCAGGCTCGCCGGTCGCTACCTACGTGATGGCCGAAGCGCTGCAGGAGCTGGGCGACCCCGCCGCTTTCACGTGGCGCGCGCGCGTGGGCCGCTCGGCCGCGCGACAGCCCCGGTAGAAAGCCGTATGCTCCCGCCCGCTTGACGAGCCCCGTCGCCACGGCGCACCCGCCACGAGCATTCGCCCTAGCGCCGAGGGCGCTCGTACGCCTGTGCTCGCGGGCCCAGCGCGAGCTGTGGGGCGTGCGCCTCACGCGGGTCTACGGCATCGGCATCGGCCTCAGCTACGCCGTGACGCTGTTCTGGCTCTCGGCAACACCGGGAGTCGCGCTCAAGCTTTGGGCGCGCGCGCTCGCGACAGCATCGTGGGTGGTCGGCGTCGGGGCGCTCAGCCTGGCGCGCGATCTGGCGAGTCGCGACACGCAGCAGGGGCTGGTCAGCCTGGCGCGCTTACGTGGCTACAGCGACCAGGGGCTCGAGCGCGCTCGGGCCATAGCCGGTGCGCTCCGGCTGAGCGGCGCAGTGGCGTTGCCTGGCCTGATCGTGGCGCTGGCAGCGCTGCTGCACTTCAGGACCCTGGCCGCAGCGGCGGTCGCGCTCGGGCTGGCGCTGCTCACGCTGCCGTATGCCGCATTGCTCGGAACGACGCTGGCGCTGCTCGCTCGACTATCCAGCCGCCTCTTGCCCGGGCGAGGTCGCACCGTGCTGCTGGCGCTCGTGCTCGGCCCATGGCTGCTGGCCAAAGGCACGGGCAGCTCGCTTCCGAGCATCCCGGCTGCTTTCGGCTGGCTGCTGGAGCGCTTGGCAGGGAGCCTTTCGTGAGCCAGGCGCTGCTTCAAGCCGCCGCGCTCGGCGCCTTGCGCAGCGCGGACCTGCAGCTTGCCCCCGGACGCTACGTGGTGCTCGCGAGCGAGACCGAGCCGCTAGCTGCCCTGATCAGCGTGCTCAGCGGACGTGAGCCGCCGAGCGCTGGCCGCGTCTTGGTGGACGGTTTCGTCCCCAGCGCGTCGCCAGAGGTTCGCCGCACCATCGCCGCGCTGTTCGCCGACGAAGGGCTGCCGCCTGCTCGCAGCGTGACCGAGAGTTTGGGACGCGCGCTCGCGGCGCGGGGCCAAGCGTCAGCGCGCGCGACGGGGCTCTTGGCAGACGCCGGCTTGAGCCACTTGGCCGAGCTGGCTCCGGCCTCGCTCGACCAGCGCGCGGTGCGCAGCGTGGCCCTGGCCCTGGCCTTGGCGCACGACAAAGCAGCGCTGCTGGCGCTGCACGAGCCGCTCGCCAGCTTGCTCGATTCGGCGCACGTCCTGCGTGAGCTCGATCGCCATACGGCGCGCGGAGCGATCGTGCTCGCGACGACCAGCAGTAGCGCCGACGCGCTGCTGCTCGGCGGCAGCTGGCTGAGCCTGGAGCTGGGGCGTGTGCGCAGCGATGGCGGCGTGACGCCGCGTCTCGGCGCCGGGACGTTTCAACGCGTACTGGTCGAGACGGACGACGCCGGCGCGCTGGCGCTGCTGCTGCAAGCGTCACCGGTCGGGCTCACCGCGCTCGGCGCGGACGCGCCCAATCGACTGGAGGTCAGGGGACCCGCGCTCGACGTGACGGTGCACGAGGTGATTGCGCTGGCGCGCGAGCACGGTATCGCGATCACACGTGTGGCAGCCACGGTGCCGCCGGTCGACGTGCTGCTGGCAGCGCGCGCAGGCTTTGCGCGTGGAGCCTACGAAGCCGCGCGTGCTGCGGCCCACGACGGCGTGGCGGCAGCCCCGATCGCGCCAGCTAGCGGAGGCTGGCGATGAGCATCCGCCTCGGAGCAGAGCTCGCGATCGCGAGGCTGCGCGAGCCGGGCACGCTCAGCGCGGCTGTGCTGGGCTTGTCGTTCGAGCTCGGCGTGGCGCTGCTGGAGCGCGCGCACGGGCGCGTGGGCGCCGCCGATCGCGCGCTGTCCGGCGGCGCATTCGGAGTCGCGGTGCCGCTGTTCTGCTACTGGCTGGTGTCGCGCGCTTGCGGCTCCGGCAGCCTACGTGAAGCCGTGCAGCCGCTGGCGCGCCACGGCGCCAATCGCCAGCAGCTGGTGGTCGGGCTGGCGCTGCCCCCGGCGCTGGTGGCGGCGGCGTTTGCCGCGCTGTCTGGTAGCTGCGTGGTCGTGCTCACGCGTGGCGTGAGCGACTCGCGGCTGTTCGGTGACGTGGCAACATGCCTCTGGATAGGCATCGCTTCGGGTCTTGCCTACGCTCTCGCGTTCGTCGGGGCCTCGGCGTATGGCAGGGCTGGACGAGGTCGCGCCTGGCTGCTGGGGGCAGACTTCTTGCTAGGCGCCGGCAGCTCGTCACTTGCCCTGCCCTGGCCCAAGGGGCACATACGCAATCTGCTCGGGGGAACGCCCGTGCTCGAGCTGTCGCAACTGGCAGCTCTGCTGGTCCTGCTCGGCACGAGTTTTGCGCTGCTTACCTTCGGCCTGCGCAAAAGCCACCGCTGATTACTGGCGCGGCGCGAAATCGGCAGCTAGGCTCAGCGCCGCTTGCACAAAGTCAGCTATCGCTTCGACGATTTCGAAGCTCTGGGACTCGCGCTAGACGCCGAAGACACGGACCTCGAGCTCGACAGCGAGCAAGTAGAGGACGGTCAATGGCTATTGGCGACCTTCTCGGTAGGTGACGAGTCGACCTCGATCGCCGGACGTGTCGTTGACCAGGGTGACGCCTTGCGGCTGCGCTTCGAAGAGCACGATCGCTTGCGCCTGCGCCACTTCGCCAATGGCAACGCTCGTGTCTCGTTCCGCCCGCCTTCTCCCGAGCTGGATTTGCCGCTTCAGAGCAGCGCGCTGGTGGTCAGCGGCAGCGCCTGCATAGCGAACATGGTGGGCGAGCTGCTCGGAAATTGGGGCGCTCGCGTGGAGACTGCCAGCAGCGTGGAGGAAGCGCTGGATTGGCTGCGCGACCATGGCGTCGACGTGATCGTGCTCGACGCGACCCAGCCCGGCCTCGACTACTGCGACTTGTGCCGAGAGCTCGCGCGTAACGACGACGCCGCTCGCCCCAGCGTGCTGCTGCTGGGGCACGATCCTACCTGCGCCGACGCACACGCCGCGCTGGCTGCCGGTGCAGACGACTTCGTTCAAAAGCCATTTCGCGCGCAGGAGCTGCGCGCGCGCCTGGCCGGGCTGCTCGAATGTCGCGAGCGCGCCTGCGGCTAAACGCCTCGAGCGGGAGAATCAACAGGAAGGGGGGAAGGTTGGAAGGATTGGGATGGAGGTGCTTGCGACCAGCCGCCCTTCAGCTGACCTGATGCCACCACGCATACCACCGGGAGCCTGCTAGGGGATGCGAAGCATCCCCTAGCGCACCTTCCAACCTTCCAACCTTCCTGTTTGCCCCCCTCTTTCTTTCGGCGCGCCGCCAGGCACGACCGAGAGACGATACCGCTGGCTAAGCCTGGTCGCGAAAGGCTTCGGCCGGGCGTAGACGCGAGGCGTGATACGCCGGCCATACGGTGGCCAGCAGGCAGACCAGAATCGCGAACACGCCGGCCAGAATGAACTCCATCGGGCGCACCTGCACCGGCAGGTGCGAGATGAAATACACCTTCGGATCGAGGGGCAGCGCGTAGACGAGCAGTAGCTTGCAGATCACGATCCCGAGCAGCAAGCCGAAGGCCGTGCCGAAGACGCCGATGAAGCCGCCCTGGTAGAGGAAGGCGCGCAAGAGCGCGCTGTTGCTGGCGCCCATCGCCTTGAGCACGGCGATCTCCTTCTTCTTGTCGAGCACGACCATGATCAGCGTGGCGATCACGGTGAAGGCCGCGACGACGATGATCAGAGCCAGCACGAAGCTCATCAGCAGCTGCTGAATGCGCAGCGCCGTGAACAGGCCATGGTTGAGCTCTTCCCAATCCAGCGTGTGATACACGCCGTTGGCCAACCGGCGATCGATCTCACGCGCGACGTCGCGTGCGCCCTCGATGTCCGCCACCTTCATTTCCACGCCCGTCACGCTGTCGCCGGTGTCGTAGAAGGCTTGTGCTTCGTACAAGTCGGTGTAGACCAGCTTCGAGTCGTACTGGTCGAAACCTGCGTCGAAGACGCCGGTGACCCGAAACTGTTTGGCCACCGGGGCGCGCATGCTGCCGCGCGAGTAGGAGAAGCCGATGGTGGGGCTCGTCACCTGCAAGCAGTCGCCGAGCTTGACCTCCAGATTGCGCTTGAGGGTCACGCCGATCACGATGCCCGGCACCTTCGTGGCCGCCTCGGGATCCTGGCAAGGATCCCCGGTGCCGCTCTCGGGCAGCGGGTCCTCTTCGGGCAGGTCACCCTGGTAGCCGCCCTCGGGCTCGAGCTTGCCGATCGGTGCATCGGCAGGCACGTGAAAATCCTCGTCGCTGTCGCCGCTGCCGCTCGCGCCGACGCCACGAGCCGCCGCGTCGGCTCCGGCGTGCTGGCCTGCATGGTTACTGGCGCGCGTGCTGGCGTCCGGCCCTGCCAGCGCTTCGGTCCTGATCACCTCCTCGATCTGCTGCAGCGCCAAACCTTTGCTAGTAGCGCTGGCCGACGCGGGCGGCGCGCTGGCAGCGGGAGCCGCCGCAGAGTCGACCGGCAGCAGCGGCAGCGGATCACCGTCCAGCCCGGACGGACCAAGCTTCATGTCGAGCGCCTCGTCGAGCAGGCCTTTGCGTCGCCGCTCGGGTGGCTTCGAGCTGGCCAGGCGCAGACCATCGAGCGAGCCTTCGACCAAGTGGCGCGGCAGGTCGAGCACGTCCTTGACCTTGCTCGGATCGACGCCCTTCAGCAGCACGCCGGTAGCGGTGCGATCGCGGTGCGTGATCATCATCGGATTAATGACGAAGGGCGCGACGCCGGTGACACCGGGCACCTTCTTCATCTGCTCCATGACCTTGCGGTACTCGCGAAAGTCGCTGGCGTACTTGAGCACCAGCACATGCGCGTTGACGCCCAGCACCTTCTCGCGAAACTGCGCGCGAAAGCCGCCCGTCACGCTCATCACCGTGGCCAGCGCGCCCACGCCGAGCGCGACGCCGAGCGTGGCGAACATCGTGCCGACGGAGATGAAGGCGCGCTTCCTGGAGCCCATGTAGCGCAGCGCCAATTCGAGCGGGAAACCCATCAGGGCTCGCGTGTAGCAGCTTTTGCGCGCGCCGCGGGGCGCCGCGCTCACACCGCGCCGTACCTTTCGCGACTGCTTGGGCGCTCAGGCACGTCCGCGCGGTTTGTCGCTAGCTCGCAATGGTTGCGGACTCCGGTTCACGCCTCGACGCTCGATCACGGCGCAGAACAGCGATTTGTCCTAGGTAGGGGCTCGGGCCCACACCTTGCATCGAAAGGGTGTCCTTTTTGACAACCACCCAGGCTTATTTTAGCCATAGTGGAACGGCGCCGCCTCCCGCAAGATAGGGTAGAACGGCCCTAGGACCGCGCGTAGGAACCCTGAGGCGAGCCCGATGACGGATCAGAACAAGCCGGTGCCCAACGTTCCGCCGCGCCCCGCGCGCCCGGTGGGAGTGAGCGGCAACTGGTCATCGAATGCCTCGGGAGCAGCGTCAGGCACGGGCCCCGCCAGCCCCGTGGTCGCGTCGCCGGAGCCGCCGTCATCATTATCCTCATTAACTCGCTCCGAGCAGCCGACCCAGCTGGCGCCCTCACAGCCGCCTGCCGGTTTGAAGGTAGTCACCATTTCACCCGGCGCCGTCTCCTTTCCCGACAGCGAACACGTCACTAGCTCGCGGCTCAAGGTGCTGCGTGAGGATCCCTACCTGGGGGCCACCATCGACGGCCGCTACAAGGTGGAAGCCGTTCTGGGCGAAGGCGGCATGGGCGTCGTCTATCGCTGCGTCCACACCATCATCGGCAAGAAGGTGGCGATGAAGGTACTGCGCGCGGATCTCGCGCGCGACGCCGAGGTCACCGAGCGCTTCCTGAACGAAGCCAAGTCGGCGTCGACCATCGGTAATGCGCACATCATCGACATCAGCGACTTCGGCCAATTTCAGGACGGCTCGACCTACTTCGTCATGGAGTTTTTGGTCGGCCAACCGCTGACGCGAATCGTGGAGGGCGGGCAGGCGGTGCCGGTAGCGCGCATCCTGAACATCGCGCGGCAGCTGGCGGAGGGCCTATCGGCCGCTCACGCAGCGAACATCGTGCATCGCGATCTGAAGCCGGACAACATCTTCCTGATCCACCGCGGCGCCGAGAAGGACTTCGTCAAGATCCTCGACTTCGGCATCGCCAAGGTGTCGACCGCCGGCGAGGGCGCGAAGCTGACCCGCGCTGGCGCCGTATTCGGGACGCCGCACTACATGTCTCCGGAGCAAGCCGCGGGGCAGCCCGTCGACCATCGCGGCGACGTGTATTCGTTCGGCGTCATTCTGTACGAGATGGCAAGCGGGCGCGTGCCGTTCGATGCCGACAACTTCATGGGCATCCTGACGCAGCATATGTACAAGGCGCCCGTGCCGATCCGCGCGCTGGTGCCGCAGCCGCAGGAAGTGCCGCCTGGACTCGAGGCCATCGTGCTCAAGTGCTTGTCCAAGCGACCGGAGCATCGCTACCAGTCGATGGATGAGCTGCTTGCCGATATCGAAAAGCTGAAGTCGGGCAGCGTGCCCGACGCGGTGCCCGAAATGATGTCGCGCTCCGGCGGTTTCAACGTGCCGGCCGATTACTTCGCCAAGCCGAAGATGCCGGAGCCGGTGCCCGCGTCGCCGGCAAGCGGGCGCAGCAGGAGCAAGTGGCCGCTGATCGCGGGGCTGGCCGGTGTGGCGGCGGCGTTCGCGCTGGTCGGCGCCATTTTCGCCAAGAGCAGCCAAAGCCGCGCCGAGCCAGAAACGCTGGCCAAAACGCCAGCAGCAGCCCCAGTCGGAGCGGCGGCGCCCAGCGCGCCTGCCGAGCCGGTCACGGTCAGCAAGCAAGTGGCGCTGGCGGTGGTGCCCGCCGAAGCGCACCTGTATCAAGGTGACAAGGACCTGGGTACCAGCCCGGTGCTGATCGAGGTCGAAGAGGGCAAGTCACTGCTGCTGGTCGCACGCATGGCTGGCTACAAGGATCTGGAGCTTACCGTCGACGGATCCAAGCCGCGCGAGAGCGTCCAGCTCGAGCGAGTGGCGCGCAGCGGCCCGCAACCCGCACGCCCCGCAGTCAAGAAGGCCGAGCCCAGGACCGACGCAGCCGGCAAGAAAAAGGGCGGCATCGGCGGCGGCGAAATCGTCAATCCGTGGGCCAACTAGCGCCCGGCTTCCTCGACGTCCCTCGTGCTGGCTCCGCGTGCTAACACGCGGGCGTGGTCAGCGTTTCGACTCAAAGCCTTCAAGCTAGCGTGCCGCCAGAGGTGCGCGAGCTGTGCCAGCGCTTGAAAGAGGCGGGGCACCGCTCCTGGATCGTCGGCGGCTGCGTGCGCGACGCGCTGCTGGCGGCGGATTCGCCCGTCGCCGCGCAGGCCCGCGGCGATTGGGACATCGCCACCTCGGCGCGACCCGAGCAAGTGACCAAGCTCTTTCGGCGCGTGATCCCGACCGGTATCCAGCACGGCACCGTGACGGTGCTGATGGGCAAGGAGCAGTACGAGGTCACCACGCTGCGCGGCGAAACGAGCTACACCGACGGTCGCCGCCCCGACTCGGTTTACTTCGTCGATGACATCAAGGACGATCTGGCGCGGCGCGATTTCACGATCAACGCCGTCGCCTACGACGTCCTCGAAGATCGGCTCATCGATCCGTTCGACGGCATTCGCGACCTGGCGGCGCGCCTGCTGCGCGCCGTTGGCGTGCCGTCCGAACGTTTCGCCGAGGACGGCCTGCGCGTGCTGCGCGCGGCCCGCTTCGTGGCCACGCTCGAGGTCGAGCTGGAGCCGGAGACGGCGCGCGCCATCGAACCCTCGCTCGCTAGCTACCGCAAGGTCAGCGCCGAGCGCATCCGCGACGAATGGCTGAAGGCCATGAAGGCGCCCGCACCCAGCCGCGCCTTCGGCGTGATGAAAGATCACGGGCTGCTGGCGGTGACTGCTCCGGAAATCCTGGAATCGGTCGGTTGCGAGCAGAACCGCTACCACGCCTTCGACGTGTGGGGACACGCCATGGCTTGCCTCGACGCCGCCCCGGTCGCGCCCGTGCTGCGAGTGGCTGCGCTGCTGCACGACATAGGCAAGCCGCGCTCGCGCGCGTTCAGTGACAAGACGCAGGACTACACCTTCTACGAGCATGAGCGGATCGGAGCCGAGATGGTGGAACCGCTACTGTCGCGGCTTCGCTTCTCGAACGAAGAGCGCCAGCACGTGGTGGCGCTCGTCCGTCACCACCTGATTTGCTACGACGAGAGCTGGTCGGACGCCGCGGTGCGACGCTGGCTGCGGCGCGTAACGCCGGAGCTCGTGCCGGATTTGTACCAGCTGAACGAGGCCGACGTGCGTGGCAAGGGACGCGATGCCAGTGCGGATCTGCAGGCGCTAACCAAGTTGAAGGCGCACGTGGAGCGCGTGCTGGCGGCAGGGGCGGCGCTGGGCATCCGTGACCTGGCCATCGATGGGCGCGTCTTGATGAGCGAGCTCGGCCTGAAGCCTGGACCCGACCTGGGGCGCATCCTCAAGCTGCTGCTCGACGAGGTGGTCGACGAGCCGAGCAAGAACGAGCGCGGGGCGCTGCTCGAACGCGCACGCGCGCTGCTCTAGCGCGGCGCGAGCGCGATGCCGTAGGCGACTGGCGCCACCGGCACGCGCTGCTTGGCCGACACGCCCGGCCCGAACACCACGCCACTCGACGGACCGCCGTCGAGGTTGAGCGCTGCGCTACAGCCGAAGCCGTCGGGCGCTGGCTTTCTTAGCAAAGCGTCGGCTTCGTAGAGCGTCGGGCCATCTCCGCGCGGCGCGGCGATGATGATGAAGTGCAACTGACCCGCGACCACGCAGGCCACGGTGCGCGCGGCGCGGCGCCCGTCGTCGCGATGAATGCCAGGGCGACCGCCGGGCTCGACGATCAGCGGAAAGCTCTGCACCGCGAGCTCGGGCTCGAAGGCCAGCCCGGCCAAAGCTCCGACGTAGTGGCGCGTCGCTGCCACGGCGAGCACGCCGCCGTTGCGGGCGGCGCGCCGCGGCGAAAGCTCGGTGCCGCCGCTCTTCAGCCAGGTGCTGGGCTTGAAATCGGCCTCGAAATAGCCGCCGTTGACGATGGCGAGCGCGCCGGCAGGCAGCAAGTCCGGCAGCAACGCGCCGCGCTTGGCGCTCACCACCTCGAGCCGGACGCGACTGAGGTCGATGCCGAGATCGCTGAAACCCCACAGGCTGCTGCGCGCGATGCTGCCGCTACGAACGCGCAAGCCCGACGCCTCGATTTCACTGGCCAGCAGCGGCGCTGAAGGCGCACCGACGCTGACGCTCGCTGGCGCAGGCGTGCCGTCAGCCACCGGCGGCTCCCGACAAGCGCCGCAGCTCAGAACCGTCATGACCAGCCATAGCCGTCGCACGCGCTCAGCACCAGGCCTGGGTAGCCAGCGCGAAGCGCTGGGGCACCTGCCAAGGCAGGCGCGCAGTACCGCGCGCCATTTCGGCGCGCGCCCCGAGCTCGCGTAGCCCGACACCGGCGAGCCAGTCGCGAAACCCGTGCTGCTCGACCGGCACGTCGATGCGAATGGGACCTGGAGCCGAACCGAAGATGGCCGCAGCGAGCAGCCGGGCCTCGGCTTCACCGCGGGCGACGATCGGCCCCACCAGCCAGCCTTCGCCCTGCGCCGTGGCGAGCCCGTAGCCTCCGCCCTCGGGCAGCAGGAATGCGGCGCTTGCCTCACGCAGCCGGGCGCGCAGCATGCGACGGCGATCGCAGCCGAGCCAGTGACGGTCCAGCAAGATGGCGGGCTCGGCATCGAGCAGTGCAACGGCGACACCCGCCGGGCTTGTTCCCACGCTGGGCGAACCAGTCACGACCACGAGCTCCCCCACGGGCAGAAAGCCGCGCGAGTCGTACAGTCGCCTGCCGGGCGGAGCCGCGCACAGCCCCACCGGCAGGGCGCGCGTGTCTGCCTCCGCCAGCAGGCGATCCAAGAGGCGCGACCCGAGCCGGGCGCGCTGTAGGTGGGGCGCCACCACCATCTTGGCCAGGGTGGCGACCGTTCCGTAGTCTCCGAGCGCGCCCTGCGCGATCAGCTGGCCCTGGCTGCGAGCACCGAGCACCAGCGCGGCGGCGTGCAGCACGCGCCACTCGCCGGGCACGTCCTTCCACCCCACGCTGCTGGAAAGCGCGACGCTGCCAGCGATGTCCGCAGCCGACAAACGCTCGATCGCGAGCTCGCTCGTCATGGGGTAAGCCGGCGGGTCATGGGGTCGCTCGGCGCAGGTTAGCAGCTGCCCGAAGGCGGCCGAGCGCGGCCTTTTTTTGGTGGCGGCAGCGCGGGTTCGCGCTAGTGGTGGCCCCATGTCCGAACCGCTCATTGCCGATGGTCAGGTCGTCATCATGCAGTACACGCTGCGGGGCGACGACGGCGAAGTGCTCGACGCCTCCACGCCCGACGATCCGATGGCCTACCTGCATGGCGCCGACAACATCGTGCCCGGGCTCGAGAGCGCGCTCGCCGGCAAAGCCGTTGGCTTCAAGGGCAAGGTCGTGGTGGCTCCCGAAGACGGCTATGGCGAGCGTGACGAAGACGATGAGCCCGACGTCATTCCGCGCAATGCCTTTCCGGCCGATCTCGAGATCGAGCCTGGCATGACCTTCATGGCCGAGGGCCCGAACGACGAGCACGCCCCGATCTGGGTCGTCGCGGTCGAAGGCGACAAGATCATGGTCGACTCGCAGCACCCTCTCGCCGGCAAAACCCTGCATTTCGACGTCGAAGTGATCGGCATCCGCGCCGCCACGAAAGACGAGCTGGCTCATGGTCATCCGCACGGTGCGAGCGGCGACGAAGGTCATAGTCACTAGACGCGTCGGGGCCACCCAAGCGCCGTGGTCCTGGGCGGGTGTAAGGTTGTCGCGGTGACAGTCTTGGTCTCGGCCGTGCCTTGCCTAGTGCGCCTCGCGTACCGATTGACCTGAACCGCAGCGGGCGCCCGGCCTCCCCGGTTCTTGGGAAGACCAGATCACGATCGCCCTCAGAAACCACGATTGAACAAACCGGCGAGACCGGCCC
>DATDEV010000516.1:0-3743 GCA_036522995.1 Polyangiaceae bacterium | reverse complement strand
GCCCAGCGCGAGCGCGGACAGCAGCGCGCAGCCGTACGCCAGCCTCGTCTCCGAACGGCGTGAAGCGAGCCTCATACCCGCCCCAGTGGCGAGGTCGCCCGAAAGCTGGTCAGCACCCGCGTCGATTTTCCAAGCGCTCGTTCATGGTACGGTTTGGCCATGCGGTTCTGGCTCGGCCTGCTTGGCCTCGGCGCCCTCGGCGTCGCTGCCTGCGACGGCACGCAGGGCACCTTGGTGGTGCGGCGCGACGCCAGCGGCAGCTCGGGCAGCGGGGGGAGCAGCCCCGAAACGACGCTGTATGTTCCGGCCGAAAACGTGGCCTGGCAGGCCAAGCTCAGCGGCGCCGTTGACATCGCCGAGGACGCCGAGCTGTTCTACCTCGATGCCGAGCTGCAAGACTCCGCCGATCTGGCGCAGCTTCACGAGCAAGGTCGGCATTACATTTGCTACCTCAGCGCTGGCAGCTGGGAGGACTTTCGCGACGACGCCAAGGCCTTTCCCGAGTCCGCCCTGGGCAGCCCGCTGCCGAATTTCGAGAACGAGCGCTGGCTCGACGTGCGCTCGCCGGAGGTCAGGCAACTGATGCAGCAGCGCATCGAGCGGCTCGGCGCGTTGGGCTGCGACGGCATTCCGCCGTCGTCGCTGGCCGTGCACGCAGCCGACACTGGCTTGGGGCTAACCCAGGAGGACGCGCTGGATTACGCGCGCTGGCTCGCCGAGCGCATCCACGCCGCCGGGATGTCGGCCGGTCTGGCCGCGCCGCTCGAGCTGACCCGAGAGCTGTGGCCAAGCTTCGAATTCGGCCTGGCCATCGGCTGCCTGCAGGGCAGCGGCTGCGCCGAGTTCGCGCCCTTCGTCGAGGCCCATCGGCCCGTGCTCCACATCGAGCTGGGCGACGAAGACGCCGCGCCTGGGATCTGTAAGATGGCAGAAGCATTGGGGTTCGAGCCGCTCGTCACGTCCGCTTCGTTCAACGGTCAAAGCGTGCGCTGCCGGGATATCCTTTGAGGCTCGCCTAGCCGCGCTGACCATTATTTCGGCCCCTACGCCACTCAGGGGTTACTCAATGTCCGTCCCGAGCACCGCCCCACATCGCCCTGCGCTTCGGCTCGTGGGCGGGGCGGAGGCGAGCGAGCTCCAGCCGCCGCTCGATCCGCGTGACTTCGACGCAGTCTTTCGGCGTTTCTCGCCATACGTGGCGCGAGTGGCGCTGCGCCTGCTGGGGAGCGACAGCGAGGTCGACGACCTGGTGCAGGAGGTCTTTCTCGAAGCGCATCGCGGCCTGGACCAGCTGCGCGATGCGAAGGCGCTGCGGGGCTGGCTGTCGCGTGTGTGCGTGCGCCGCGCCACGCGTCGCCTGCGCCGTCGCCGACTGCGGTCCTTCTTCAGCCTGGAGCTGGTCGAGGAGCGCGACCTCCCGGTCTCCCTGGCTGCTACGCCCGAACAGCGCCTGGAGGTGGCGCGAGTGTATCGCTGCCTCGACCGCTTGCCGACCGAGCAGCGCGTGGCGTGGGTGCTGCGTTACGTGGAGGGTGAGTCGCTCGAAGACTTGGTCGTGCTGTGCGGTTGCTCCAAGTCCACGGTGCAGCGTCGCTTGCGAGCCGCGCAGGCGCGCATAGAGCAAGAGGTTCCGACATGAACGCTTCGTCACGTGATAGCGCCGCTGCCGAAGCGGCACGGCTGGTCGAGGTGACATGGCCCGCGTCGCGCCTGGAGCGCAACCTGACGCGCGTTCACCAGCGTGCCGGTCGCGCCGCCGTGCGGCCGCTCCAGCTGGCGCTAGTCGGGGCGCTCGCGGTTGCTGCAGCGGTCGTGCTGCTGCTCCGGGTCTGGTCTCCGCCCGCAGCCAGCGTTGCGCTTCCTCAGCCGGCGCGCCCGGTCGCCAGTCACCCGCCGAGCGACCCCAGCACCACCTTTGCCGACGGTTCGCTAGCGCGGGTCAGTGAAGGCGGAGAGCTGGTCGTCAAGTCGGCGACGCCGGAGCGGATCGAGTCGGTGCTGACCCGCGGCGCCGCAGAGTTCGAGGTGACCAAGCACGCGCAGCGGGAGTTCTGGGTGCTGGCGGGTCCAGTGCAAGTGCGGGTCGTTGGCACGCGCTTTCGCGTGGAGCGGCTCGGCGAGCGCACCCGGGTGTCCGTGACCGTGGGCAAGGTGGAGGTCCGCGAAGGCGAGGCTCGCAGTTACCTGGAGGCTGGCGAGTCGCGCTTCTTCCCCACGCGCGCCGAGCAACCCGAGGCTGCGCCGAGCGCGGGGCGCGCGCGCTTCTTGGAGCTGACGCGCGGCGGGGAGTTCAAGGCGGCCTATCAGGTCATGAGCCAGAACCCAGCCGTGGTCGGTGCGGGTGCCGAAGATCTGATGTTGGCGGCGGACGCGGCGCGGCTCTCGAATCACCCCGAGGAGGCCGCCAAATACCTGCGGCGCGTCACCAGCGAGCACCCGCGTGACTCGCGCGCTCCGCTGGCGGCCTTCACGCTGGGTCGTGTGCTGCTCAGCCAGCTCTCACGCCCAGGGGAGGCGGCAGAGGCCTTCGCCCTGTCGCGAAAGCTGCGCCCGAGCGGTGGCCTCTCTGAGGACGCGCTGGCGCGCGAAGCCGAGGCACGGGCGGCGGCGGGCGCTCGGGCTCGGGCTGGCGTGCTGGCGCGCGAGTACGTCGCCCGCTATCCGCAGGGCAAGCACCGCTCGACCATGCAGCGCTTGGCGACGGCTCCGTGAGCTCCAGGCATGTGTGCTGCGCGCTGACCAGCGCCGTAGCGCTTTGCTGGGGGCCGGGGCTGGCAGTGGCTTCCAACGTCGATTTGTTGCTGAAGGGCTGTCCCGGGCTCGACCAAACGGCGCTCCGCGAGCACCTCGATTTGGAGCTTTTGACGCTGAAGCTCGAGCGCGTCGTTGCCAGCTTGCGCGTGACCTGCGAGCAGGACGTAGCCGAGATTCGCGTCGATGGGCCCGTAGCCGGTGACTCTCCGTTTCAGGTTCGCGTCGAGCTGCGCGATACCGCCGCGGGCGCGCGCGAGCGCCTGGTGGCTCTGGCCGCGACCGAGCTGTTGTCCCGGGTCGAGCGCAGCGGCGAAAGTGCGCGCCCGGCCGAGCCCCCTATCGCGCCCGAGGCGAGCTCGACGGCCGCCGAGGCGCGCGACGCGGTGCCGGTCGCAGGCCCCGCGCGCCGAAGCGTGGAGCTGTTCGCGGCCGCAAGCGTGGCGCGCACGGGTCAGCCGGGCACGCTGCTCTGGGGCGGGGCGCTCGGCACACTCGTCGGTTGGGGCAAGCATGGTGGCCTGCTCTTCGACATGCGCTTCGAGAGCGGTGAGACGGCGCTGGAGCTTGCCAGCGTGCGCTGGTCGGTGCTGTCGGCCTTTGCGGGCCCAGCGCTGCGCTTCGAGCTGTCGAAAGCTCGGTTTGTCGCGGGCTTGGGGCTGCGCGGCGGCTGGCTGGCCCTGGATGCTACGGCCACCGCTCCCAACGAAGGCCAGCGCATGACGGCCCCCTGGGCGGGCGTCGCGTTCCCCCTGCGAGTGTCCGCTGGCCTGGGCGTCGTCGCGCCGTTCCTAGGCCTCGAGGGCGGCTACGTCCTGCTGCCGGTTCGAGGCGACGTCGATGGTGAGGCGACGCTGGTTGCGCAACGTGGCCCGTGGCTCGCGGCGAGCCTGGGGCTCGGCGTGGCGCTCTAGGCGTCCCTGAATCGAGGCTCCCGCGTGCCCGTAAACGTGCCCGTGCCCGTGCCCGACGGTCCGCAAGAAGATCATCTG
>DATDEV010000515.1:0-2145 GCA_036522995.1 Polyangiaceae bacterium | reverse complement strand
GCACGCGCTTACACTACAGCTCGTACTCTTCGCGCAAGAGCGCATAGCCGACGCAGTCGAGCAGGCGCGTTTCGTGCCCCTCACCCTCGACGCGCCAGGCGCGGCGATGATGCGCCTCCTTGAGGAAGCCGCATTTCTCGAACACGCGCTGCATCGCCAAGTTGTCGATGCGCGTGTAGCCGCCGAGCCGGGTAGCCTCCGGATGCTCCGCGAACAGCCAGGCAGTGAGCCCACGCAGCGCCAGCGTCCCGACTCCGCACCCGCGATGCGCGGCATCCACGCGCAAGTCGAACAGCGGCGTCGTGTCGTTCAGATCGAACACCCTGCCGAAGGCGAGCGGCTGTTCGTGGTCGCCGCGCACCCAAAACGAGCGCGCGTCGCTGCCGAAGAAGTGCCCGGCCTCGATGCGTCCGCGCACCCAGCTCGAATCGACCGATACCTGGTGGTGGAAGGGCCAGTCGCTAGCCGCCAAAAACCGCGCCAGCGCCTCGACCTCGTGGACCTGAAAGGGTTCGAAGCGGAGCTGCATGCGTCTGGATGCTAGAACCTTCGCGTCATAGTGGTTGGTCGAATTTCGTCGGGGCGAGGCGCGTCCCTCGCCGCCCCGAGCGACTGGCCTTCTCGTAACGAGCCGTGTAACTTGGACTCTGCCATGAAGATCCAGACGGCGACCATCGAGCGACTGCGCGACGCGCTGCTTCAGAGTGGAAGGCGGCCCAGCACCGTCATGTCTTCGGCCTACGAGACGCTCACGCGCGAGGGCATGCTGAGCCCGGAGGAAGCCAACGCGCTCAATCGCGTGGAGCCGCTGGCCGAAGCCATGTTCCTGATGATGTCGGCCGACGGCAAGGTCGCCGACGCCGAGCGCGACGCCGTGCGCGGCGCGATTCGAGGCCTGACTGACAACCTGCTGCGCAGCGGCACCATCAACGTCATGCTCGAAAATTACGCGCTCCGCCTGAGCGAGCAGGGCCGCGACGCTCGCCTGCAAGAAATCGCGTCCGAGATCGCCGAAGAAACCGGCGAGGCCGAAGGAGCTTTCGCGCTATCGGCTGCCATCGCCCTGGCCGACGACGAAATCACCGAGGCCGAGAACGACTACATCAACCAGCTCGCCGAGTGGTTCGGTATCAGCCCCGAGCGCGCCGGCGAAATCCTGGATCAGCTCGAAGAGGACCGGATCGGCTGATCAGAGCTTCGGGCTGACCGGCAGGCACCCCAGCTCGTCGACAGCGCCCACGTTCGAGCCTCCCACACTGGTAGAGATATCGATCAGATGCTGGCGAAAGCGCGCCACCTGTAGGGCCTCCGCAGGTAGCGCGAACGCGCGCGGAATGTGTCCTTCGAGCACGAACGGGCAGGCCGCGACCAGCACCGGCTGGCCCTTGCGCAGCGTCAGCCGCGCGAAGTAGCTCTTCTGCGTCCAGGGTCGGTCGTCGTGCCCCGCGAACACGAAGTTGCCCAGGCTGTACAGGACAGGTCGCGCGTCGACCCAGCCGATCCCCTGCGGCACATGGGGGTGGTGACCGATGACGGCGTCGATGCCCAGGGCCATCATCGCCTTGACGAAGCGGCGCGTCCTGTCGACGGGCGCGTCGATGTACTCCTCGCCGCCGTGGTAGCTCACCAGCACGAAGTCGTGGTCGCGCCGCGCCCGCTCGACGCCCGCCTGCAAGCGCGCTGCGTCGGCCCAGGCCACGTAGCCGCGGCCTTCGTGCTTGGCGAACGGCCCCTGATTCCAGATGTGCGTGACCGCGAACAGCGCCACGCTGAGGCCATTGAGCCGCAGCACCGCCGGCTCATAGGCCTGGTCGGCAGTGCGTCCGGTGCCCGCGAACGGCACGCCAGCCCTCCGCAAGTTGTCCATCGTCTCGAACAGCGCCCCCTTGCCGTAGTCCCAGGCGTGATTGTTGGCGGTGGAGATCAGCGAAAGCTTGGCGCGCGCCAGCACCGCGGCGCCGGCAGGAGGGCCGGTGAAGATCAGTCGATGACGGGGATGCTGGGTGACGCCGTTCTGCTCGCTGAGCTGCGACTCGAGGTTGGCGAAACGCGCGTCTGCCGCCGTCCATCCAGCGCCCAGGTGCGCGAACGGAGCGTAGGTCGCGTCCTTCAGGATGGCTTGCCCGCACTCACGACCGAAGTTCA
>DATDEV010000514.1:0-4296 GCA_036522995.1 Polyangiaceae bacterium | reverse complement strand
GAGCGCCTCCGCTTGCGCGCTCATCTCCTCGGCCGCCGCGGCCAGCTCCTCGGACGCCGTGGCGTTGCGCTGCGTGATCTGATCGACCTGCAGCATGGAGCGGTTCATCTGCGCCACACCCGCGGCCTGCTCGTTGGAGGCCGCCGCGACCTCCTGGGTGAAGTCGGTCGAGCGCTGAATGCTCGGCACGAGCTCGTCGAGGCGGCTGCCGGCGCGCGTGGCAACGTCGACGCTGGAGCTGGCCACCGTGCGAATCTCCTTGGCGGCGACCTGGCTGCGCTCGGCAAGCTTGCGCACCTCGGTGGCCACCACCGAGAAGCCGCGACCATGCTCGCCGGCACGTGCGGCTTCGATGGCTGCGTTCAGGGCCAGCAAGTTGGTTTGGTAGGCGATCTCCTCGATCAGGCCGATGCGACCGGCGATCGCGTTCATGGCGCTGACCGATTCGCGCACCACTCCGCCGGCGTCGCCAGCGTCACGGGCGCTCTGCACGGCCATCTTTTCCATGCGCTTGGCGTTCTCGGCGTTCTGATTGATGCCGCTCGAAAACTCCTCCAGGCTCGAAGATACTTCCTCGACGGCTGCCGCCTGCTCGCTGGTGCCCTGCGAGAGCGACTGCGAGGTGGACGACACCTGAGCCGCCGCCGACGACAGCGCGCCAGAGCCGTTGCGGATCTCGCCGATCACGCGGGTCAGGCTCTTCAGCATGTCACCGATGGCCTGCTGCAGGCGACCAATCTCGTCGCTCCGGGGGGCAGCTACCTTCACGCGCAGGTCACCCTGCGCCACACGCTCGGCGATGCGCACGACCTCGCCCAGGGGCAAGGTCACGCTGCGCGTGATCACGATGCTCAGCAAGATGCTGATCACCACAACCAGTATGCCGAACACCGTCATCGCGAGCGCCGAGCGCTGACTCTGATGCATCAGTTCCTCGTGCACCCCATCCAGGTTTTCGGCGCGAAAGATGTTGGCGTTGGCTTCCAGGGAGCGCACGTGCTCCTTGAAGGGTTCCATGGCCAGATTGGCGGCGGTGCCGTCGGCGTGAGTGCCTCTTTCGACGCCATCGCGGACCTTGAGGAAGCCGTCCTCGTAGCCGGACATGGCGGTCCGCATCGCGGCGACCTGCGCGCGCTCCCGGTCGGAATGAACCAGACGGCCGAGCTTGTCCAGCAGCGAGAGCAGCGTTTGGTTTGCGCTCTTCCACTTGGTCATGTATTCGCCGCGCTTGGGGCCGTCGTCCGCGAGAAAGTAGTCTTTCTCGTAGCGTCGCAGGTTGAGGGTTGCCACCTGCACTTGACCCGACAGGTCGGCTTCCACGACGTGGACGTTGAGGATATTTTCGGCCGTCGCGGTGACGTTCGAGAGACCCCAATAGCCGGAGCCCGCCAGGGCCAGGGCCAAGCACACGAGCGTCGCGAAGGCGAGGCCCATTCTCTTTCCGATGTTCATGCTGGACAACATTTTGATCTCCTCTTTTTCAAGTCGGTTCTGGGTCAAGCCGCCAGCGTGCGCAGCAAGCTCCCCACGTCGAGCACGAGCGCGACTCGTCCGTCGTGAAGGACGGCCGAGCCCGCTACGTTCTTGCTGCCCGCAAACAGCGGGCCCAAAGGTTTGATGACGGTTTGGACTTCACCGAGCAGGCCGTCCACGTCGAGCCCGGCGCGCCGACCCGCGTGCTCGAGCACCACGATCGCGCGACGGGCGCTGGCGGCTCGCGGCGCGCCCAGTTGCTGCGCCAGGTCGACGAAGGGCAGCGGTTTGCCGCGCAGCTCGATCACGCCACCGCTGGCCGAGACCAGCGTGCGATCCTTCTCGAGATCCAGGCATTCGCGGATCGAGTCGACCGGCACGATGTACGTCTCCTGGCCCACCTGCACGCCGAAGCCTTGAATCAAGGCCAGGCTGAGCGGCAACCGGATCGACACCGTGAGCCCGGCACCGGGCCGGTTTTCGAGCGAGATGGTGCCGCGTAGCGCTTCCACGCTGCGCCGGACCACGTCCATGCCGATGCCTCGGCCGGAGATGTCGGTCACCTCGCGCGCGGTGCTGAGGCCAGGCTGGTAGAGCAGGTCGTGCAGTGCCTCGTCGTCGGTGAACGCGGTGTTCAGGCCGAGCGCCTTGGCCTTTTCCAGCAAGCGCTCGCGATCCAGGCCCGCGCCGTCGTCCGCAACCTGCAGCACGACGTAGTTGCCGTCGTAGCGCGCCGAGAGCGAGATGCAAGCCGGCCAGTGCTTGCCGACTTCCAAGCGGCGCTCGGTCGTTTCGATGCCGTGATCGATGGCATTGCGAATCATGTGCATCAGCGGGTCGCGAATGGCCTCGGCCAAAGTCACGTCCACCTCGACGTCGCCGCCCTCCACGCTCAGGACGATGCGCTTGTCGACGCGTTGCGATAGCTCATGCACGGCCCGGCGAAAGCGCTCGAACGTCGGACCGAGCGGCACCACGCGCAGCCGCATCACGCTCTCTTGCAGACTCTGGAACAGCCCCTGAAAGTCCTCGAGCGCAGCCTCCGCCTGGGGGGCGCCTTGCAGGGCTGCGCCGAGCCGGCCCTGCGCCACCGCCACTTCACCAGCCAAATTCAAGAGCCGGTCGAGCTTTTCCACCTCGATGCGCAGCGTGCGGGCCGAGCCGGCGCCGCGGCGCGTGTCTTCGTCGCTCCAGGCAGCTGCTTCCCCCAGCTGCTCCTGCTCGATTTCCAGCCAAGCGCGGATGCGTTGAACGAGGCCTGCCGCGCCCGGAATCGGCAAGTCCCGCTCTTCGTCGGCAGCCCGGCAACCCTGCCGCAGCAAGTCGACGGCTTCGAGCGAGAGCCCGCTCAGTCCCCGGTCCGCCGTCCGCCGGTTGGTGGTGACCGACTCGAACAGCGCCTCCAGCTCGTGAGCCACGGCGGTCACGCGCTCGAAGCCGACGCACGACGCGCTGCCCTTGATGGTGTGAGCGCAGCGAAACATCTCTTCGATCAGGCTGCGGCTGTGCGGCTGTGCGTCGAGGTCCAGCGCGAGGCGCTCGAGCGCGCCCAGCAGCTCCTCGGATTCGTCGCGAAACGAGCGCACCAGTAGATTGCGATCGAGGTCCATCACACCCCTCCCAGCAGTCGTTCGCTGCATTCACCCGTGGCGACGTCGAAATCCAGGCGTCGGGCCTTCTGCCCCAGCACTCCGGAGGCGACCACGGGGATGTTGTGCTGCGCCAGCCATTCCAGGGCAAACTCGACGTTGCGCTTGCCGAGGTGCATGAGCTCGGACATGGCGAAGAGCACGCGCGCGCCGCCATACACGCTGGCGCACAGGTCGCGGCGCTGACTGCCGAGCCGCTCCAGGCGACGTAGTAGGCCTTGCATGGCCTCGTCGCCGTAGCGTGACGAGATCACGTCGGCGATCGGTGAGGTCGGCAGCATGAAGTGGTTCATGCCGCCGTGACGCAGTTTCGGATCGTACAGACAGACCGAAACGCAGGAGCCGAGGATGGTGCGCAGCCGACGCGGCTCGGTGCAGACCAGCAGTTGACCCGGCTCGACGTACAGCACGGGTTGGTCGTCGAGTTGCTCAGCCGGTAGCATGCCTCGCCCCTCCCACGGCGAACGCCTCGGAAGCATAAAGAGCAGCTGCCGCTTGGCTGCCGACGAGCGAGAACAGCTCGTGGTCGAGCGGGGACAGATCGTCCTTCTGCGGCAGGAAGCCGAAGATCAGGACGAAGCCGTCGATCTTGTCGCCCAGCGCGAGCGGAATGCAGACCCTGACGCGCGTCGCGTCGGCCGGCATGCCTCGCAGCAGCGCCAGCGGGCGCTGCTCGGCCAGGGCCCGACCGATGATGCCGCTGCTCGGTGTCAAGCCCGCCAGCAGGCTCGGTCGCACCCCGAACAGCGCCAGTGGCGTGAGCTTCGGGTCCGCCGAGACGATGGCGAATTCTTCGGAGCCGACCAGGTTGATCACGATCTCCTGAATCGCGGCCAGCACCGCATTGCGGTTCAGGCTGCTGTGCAGCGCGTGGCCAGCCGCGTAGAGCGTGGACAGATTCGCGTTCTGCCGCTCCACCTCGTGAAACTGCTCTTGAAACTTCTTGGACTCGCGGTCGATGGTCTCGAGCATCTCGAGCACACTCTGCTGCTCGGCGCGCCAACGCTCGGAGCGCTTGTTCAGCTCGCCGACGTCCTCGCGCGCGGCGTCCTCCCGCTCGCGGCCCAGCACCGAGATGGTGAGGCCCAGCCGACGGTTCGACTCCAGCAAGTCCTCGAACAGCGCTCGCGTCGCCTCTCGAACGCGCTCGACGTAGCGGATGCTGCGCAGCTCG
>DATDEV010000513.1:0-9269 GCA_036522995.1 Polyangiaceae bacterium | reverse complement strand
CTCTTCCCCCCCTTCCCCCCTTCCTGTTCAATCTCTCTCGCTCCCCGCCTCCCCGCCTCCCTGTTGATTCCCCCGTGCCAAGCGGGCCATCGAATCGTCACAGCGACGCGGTGCGGGAGCGGCGGGCGCATGGAAACGTCGGCGGGGTGGTGGTAAGCACGCCTCCACCATGAGCCGGATCTACCGTTCGCTGCCGCCTGAGGGCACTCGTTTGGGCATCGCTTTCTCCGGAGGCCTCGACACGCGTTGTGCCGTCGCCTGGCTCAGCCGTAGCGGCATGAAGGTCTACGCCTACACCGCGGATCTGGCGCAGCCGGACGAGAAGGACCCGAGCACCATCCCGGGTGTGGCGCTGGAACACGGCGCGGTCGAAGCTCGGCTCATCGATTGCCGCGCGGCCATGGTTCAGGAGGGCATCACCGCCATTCAGTGCGGCGCCTTTCACCTCTCCAGCGGCGGCAAGAAGTACTTCAACACCACGCCGCTGGGCCGGGCCGTCACCACCACCGCCATCATCCGCGCCATGCGCGAGGACGACGTACACGTCTTCGGCGACGGAAGCACCCACAAGGGCAACGACATCCAGCGCTTCTATCGCTACGGCATCCTGACCAACCCGAACCTGAAGATCTACAAGCCCTGGCTGGATCAAAAGTTCGTGGACGCCTTCGGCGGTCGCAAGGAAATGAGCGAGTACCTGGTGCAGGTCGGCTTGCCCTACACGATGAGCACCGAGAAAGCTTACAGCACCGACTCCAACGTGCTGGGCGCCACGCACGAGGCCAAGGACCTGGAGCAGCTGGACAAGGGCCTCCACATCGTCGAGCCGATCATGGGCGTGGCGCACTGGAAACGCGACGCCAAGGTGGAGCCGGAGGAAGTGGAGCTGACGTTCGAGCGCGGCCTGCCGGTTGCGATCTCGGGCACGCGCTTCGGCTCCTTGTTCGAGCTGTTCGTGGAGCTGAACCGCATCGGTGGTCGGCACGGCCTGGGCATGAGCGACCAGATCGAGAACCGCGTGATCGACGCCAAAAGCCGCGGTATCTACGAGGCCCCCGGCATGGCGCTATTGCACATCGCCTACGAGCGTCTGCTGTCGGCCATCCACAACGAGAACACCCTCGACCTGTACTTCACCCTCGGTCGCAAGCTCGGCCGCGTGCTGTACGAGGGCAAATGGTTCGACCCCGAAGCCATGCTGCTCAAGGACGGCCTGACGCGCTGGATCGCGCCAAGCGTCACCGGCTCGGTCAAGCTCGAGCTGCGCCGCGGTGACGACTACAGCATCCTGTCAACCAAGGCCGAGTACATGGCTTACGGCCCCGACAAACTGTCGATGGAGCGCGTGGACGATCCGGCTTTCACCCCCAGCGATCGCATCGGCGCGCTCGAGATGCAAAACCTGTCGGTGACGGACAATCGCAGCTTCTTGGTGCACCACCTCGACAGCGTCGCTCGCCTCGGCGCCGCGCCGGACGTGCTGCCTGCCCTGCTGGGCGGCGGCGACAAGAAGTAGCTCAGGGACCGAGCAGCCGTGACAGCAGCGGGCCGAGCTGCTGCCGCGGCACCCGGCCCCTGATCTCTAGCCGCGTCTGCTGTTGGCTCACGACCAATGAGCCGAGCGGCGCAAGCTCTGGCGCCTGCACCAGACCCGCGATGGTGCCCTGCAGCAGCTGCTTGGCGCCTTGGCAACTGGTCACCGACGCGCAGCCCACGAAGCCGCGCAGCTCGATGTCGCGCTCGAGGCGCAGCGACAGCCCCGCCGCTCGCAGCTCGGGCAGCGACAGCAGCGCGCCGGGCAGCAGCGTCAAGCTCAGCTGCGCAGGTCCGAGCTGCTCACGAATCGCCTGGTGAGTCTCACTTCGCAAACGCGCAGCCGCATCGCCACGGGACCTCCCAGCGGCGGCATCGAGGACCGCACGCAGGTAGGCGCCGCCGCTCAGGATCAGCAAGCCATCCGCGCGCACCGCGATCTCGCCGGCGGGCTTGCGCTGGTCGCGCACCGAGCGGAACGCGCCGAGCTGCGAGCGCACGGGGCGCCCGCCGCGCTTGCCGATCACCGCTTCGGCGCAGCGCAGCACGGCCTCCCCCTCGAGTGAGGTCTCGGCGATGAAGGCGAAGTCCGGGCTGCTTTGCAGCGGCTGGCGCGGCGGCAGCGCCAGCACCACGCGCCGCAGGCCCAGGAGCGGCTCGAAGCCGCACAGCTCACGCAGGCCCAGGAGTTGCGCGCCCCCCGCCTGGAGCAGCTCGGGCCCCGCGACGGCGGCCAGCTCGGCCAGGTTGGCGCTCAGCAGCAGCTCGGGCCCCACCGGCACTGCCGCCAGCGGGTCGACGCCTGCGAGCTGCGGCGCGCGGGGCGGCGTGCGGCGCGCCACCACCACCGACACTACCAGCGCGGTCAGCAGCAGAAGCCAGTGCACCAGCCAGTCGCTGGACCGCCGCGCTTCCGACGCTGCCGACATGGTCGAGCGAGTCTACTCGCCGTCGCCGGCGCGCCGTCCAGCAGAACGACGGCGCCCCTCGGGACGCATCGGAAACTGCCGTCGCTCGACGGGCGCGCGCCGCGTCACCAGCGAACGCTGGCCTTCCGGCTCACGGAACAGCTCGGTGACGCCGGCCAGCGTCTCGGGCCGCTGCTGGCGAAACGCGTAGGCGTGCTCGGCGCACAGCGCGATCACGCGGCTCTCGACCAAGAATCGCTGCAGCCTGCGCACCGCGGGTGCGTCCGGCGACAGGCTCTCACAGACCTCGCAACGCCGTGCCATTGCCCCACCCTGCACCTCTGCCCGACCTGGGCCAAACTTTCGGCACCCCGCTCAGCGACGCGCCTTCTGCTCCACCCAGCGGATCACCTCTTGCTCCACGGGTCGACCGAGGAAGCGGCTCAGCTCCTGAATGCCGGTCGGGCTCGTCACGTTCACTTCGATAAGCTTCTCGCCGATCAGGTCGAGCCCCACGAAGTAGAGCCCATGCTCCACGAGCTTGGGTCCCACGGCGGAGACGATGGCGGCCTCCGCAGCGCTGAGCTCGGTCGGTTCGACGCTGCCACCGGCGTGGATGTTGGCGCGCACGTCATCCTCGCGCGGTACGCGCAAAATGGCGCCGAGCGGGCGGCCTTCGAGCAGCAGCACGCGCTTGTCGCCGACCCGGACAGCCGGCTGATACTCCTGCACGATCGCCAGGCGCTTGCCTTCGTGCGTCCAAATGTCGACCAAGGAACGAGCGTTGCGATCGCCGACGTTGAGCGTCACCACGCCGCTGCCGCCGGCGCCGTCGAGCGGCTTGAGCACGGCGGCACCGCCAACTTCGCTCACGAACTCCAAAATCTCGCGCGGGCTCGCGCTCACCAGCGAGCGCGGCGTGTGCTCCTGAAAGTTGAAGGCAAACAGCTTCTCGTTGGCGTCACGGACGCCGCGCGGGTCATTGACGACCAGCACGCGGTCCTTCACGCGATCGAGCTGCTGGGTGAGGTACAGGTAGGCCGCATCGAAAGGCGGATCTTTGCGGATGAAGACGGCATCGAAGCTGGTGAGCTCCAGGCGCTCGCCACTGCCCAGCTCGACGTGCGGCGCCGCCTCGCTCACGACAATCGGCCGAGCGGTCGCAAATCCGTCCGCCCCGCGCAACGACACTTGCTGCGGCAAACAATGCCAACTGTCGTGACCGAGCGCCTGCGCTCCCCGCAGGAACGCAAACGTGGTGTCCTTGTCCGGGCTCATGGTCTCGGCCGGATCCATCACGAACAAGAAACGCATGCCGGCTTCATACGGCCCCCCTACCGGCCTGGCAACTGAGCGTTAGGATTGCGTTCGATGATCAGCGCTCAGCGCCTTGGCCGCCGTTCTCTGGTGCTTGGCGCGGCGCCCGTCGCCTCCGTGCTGACTGCGCTGGCATTCGCCTTGCCCGCCGCGGAGGCCGCGCCGAAGCAGCCCCCGAGCTACGCCGTCGCCAGCGAGAGCGCCGCGGCCACCCGCGAGGCGAGCAAGCTACTCGAGGCAGGCGGCAATGCCATCGACGCCGCAGTGTGCGCAGCGCTCGTCGCGGGTATCACCAGTCCGTCTTCCAGCGGCATCGGCGGCGGGGGTTTTGCGCTGGTGTGGAGCGCACGCGATCGCACGGCACGCGTGCTGGACTTCAGGGAGACGGCGCCGGCCGCGGTCGATGCCGCGCTGCTCGAGCAGCGCCCGCTGCCTGAAGCCAAGCGCGGCCAAAGCGTGGGGGTGCCGGGCGAGATAGCCGGGCTGTTCGAGCTGCACCAGCGCTACGGCAAGACGCCGTGGCCGGACGTGGTCGGGCGAGCGGCGCGCATCGCCAGCCAGGGCTTCGCGGCCGAGCCCCATACCGCCGAGCAGCTCGAGGGGCAGAAGGCGAGCCCGATCGCTCGCTCCGCCACCTTCAAGGCAACCTACCTGCCGCGCGGCGAGCCTGCCAAGACGGGCACCAGCCTGCGTGCCAGCAAGCTCGCGGCGACCCTGCGCCTGCTCGCAGCGCAGGGCAAACGCGCCTATTACGAGGGGCGCGTGGCGCGCGACATCGTGAGCACGGTCGCCGCTGCCGGCGGGGGCATGACGCTGGCCGACCTGAGCGCCTACAAGCCGGTCGACCGCGAGCCCTTGCGCGTCGCCTGGGAAGGCAAGGAGGTGCTGACCATGCCCCCCCCTTCGGCAGGGGGCATGCTGCTCGCGCAAACGCTGAGCCTGTTCTCCAAGGCGGAGCTGGCAGCACTCGCGTCGACACCGGCCAAGCGCATTCACCTGCTGGCCGAGGCCATGCGCGGCTCCTTCGCCGACCGCGCGCGCTACCTCGGGGATCCGGCGCTCACCAGCGTTGACATGGCCAAGCTGCTCGCGCCCGGGCGCATGCGCGCGCGCAAGGCCCTGCTGGCCGAAGATCGCACGCACACGCAGCCGCGCTTCGGCCTGGAGGAGTCCGGCACCCACCACTTGGTCACCGCCGATCAGGAGGGCAACTGGGTCACGCTGACCACGACCGTGAACGGGCCGTTCGGCGCCAAGCTCATGGCCGAGCAGAGCGGCATCATCCTGAACAATCAGCTGGAAGACTTCACGCCATCGGCGAGCCTGGCCGTATTCGGCGCGCTGCAGAATCCCAACGCAGCGCGCCCCGGCGCTCGCCCCACTTCGAGCATGGCGCCCACGCTCGTGCTCGATGCCGGCGCGCCGGTGCTCGCGCTCGGCGGCTCAGGCGGCACCGCCATCGCGCCGATCGTGGCGCAGGCACTACTCTTGCGCCTGGTCGACGGCGCCAGCCCCGAAGTAGCCGTTTCGGCGCCGCGCTTCTCGATCCCGGCGCCGAGCAGCGGCCAGACCCTCACGCTCGAAACGCTGCTGGCCAAGGCGTTTGGCAGCGATCTCGAGCAGCGCGGCGAGCTCTGGCGCAGCCGCGACTCCAAGGCTGCGGTGCAGATGATCGCCCGCGAAGATGGCGTTTTTCTCGCTGGCGCCGATCCGCGCAAGCAAGGTTTGGCCCGTAGCCAGAGCTCGGTTGCCGCGCCCGCGCCCGGCGTCGCGGTTCAGTAGATCGACGCGACGAGCTCGGCGCTCTCGTCTTTGTTCAAGTCGGTCGCCACCACGTAGCCGATGCCGTCACGGCGCTCACGCGCTGCGAGCGACACGCCGTGGCGTGTTCCGACGTAAACCGGTTCGTCGCGCACCACGCGCTGCTGCAGCGTCGTGCGCACCGCCATGCGCGAGGAGTCGTACACGTAGACCGTCAGCTTGTGTCCCGCGATGCGGTAGCGCAGTGAGGCGGCGCGCTGATTGCTCACCGGGATCACGCTCACGCCTTCCCAGCGCGCGCCGTACTGCTTGAGGTTCGGCAACCTGAGCGGTACGCCCACTTCCGACTCCAGCTGCGGCAACAGCTCCGCTTCGGTGACTTGCGGCACCGCCGAGCGCTCGTGATTCGAAACCAAATCCTCGAGTAGCTTCTCGACGCTGGCCGGCGACGGCGACGCATACATGCTCGCCTTGGCAGCCATCACGTCGTTGGTGCGGTTGCCGGCCGAGGCCGCCCACACCATCACCACCGCAGCTGCCGACGCGATCGGCACGATGCTGCGCCAGCTGAGCATGCGCAGCTGCGCTTCACTACCCGGAGCCTGCCGGCGCTCACGCTCGCCCTCGACGGCAAGCGCTAGCCGAATGCGCTCCTCGAAGGCAGCGGTCACCGGCGCATCCGCCCGCACCACCTGCTTCAAGCTGCCGCGCATCGCCTCGGCCAGCCGCACGCGCTCGGCGCACAGCTCACACTCGTCGAGGTGCTGCTCCACCTCGGCAACGTCTGCCGTGGTCAGCTCGCCGTCCTGCAGCGGCTCGAGCAAGGGCACGAAGTGACGACAGCGGCTCATGAGTGCACCGCCTTGCGCATCCGGTAGCGATCGAGCTCGACCACCGCTTCGGGCACTGCGCCGACCTGCGCCTCGGGACCGATGATGCCCATGGCGCGGGCCTGCTCGTAGAGCCGCCCCTTCAGCAAGCGACGCCCGCGATGCAGCCGCGACATCACGGTGCCGATCGGGCAGCCCATGATGTCGGCGATCTCCTTGTACGACAGCTCCTCCACATCGGAGAGCACGACGGCCAGCCGGTAATCCTCCGGCAGCTCGTCGAGCGCGCGGCCGATCTCCGTGGCGAGCATGGGACGCAGCGCCTGCGCTTCGGGATCGCGCATGGACTCCATGGTCGTCGCGCTGATCCAGCCGTCAGCCAAGGGGTCGGCATCGGGCCCTTCGAGCACGCTGCGCTCGAGGCCGCCGCGCCGGTAGCGATTGATGAACGTGTTCATCAAAATGCGAATCAGCCAGGCGCGTAGGTTGGTGCCGGTCTCGAACTGTTCGCGCGCTCGCATCGCCTTGAGCAGGGTGTCCTGCACCAGGTCCTGGGCGTCAGCGGAGTTTTTGGTGAGCCGGGTGGCAACCCCCAGCAGAGCCGGTAGCTCCGCCAAGGCGTCGACCTCGAAGGCTTTACTGGTAAGTCGGCCGGAACGGATCATCTTGGGGTCGGATAGGTAACCGGGTCCGTAGCGGATTATTCCGGACCGCGTGACTCCGCGTCTTTGTTACGCTTTTCCAGCTCGTCCAGACGCTCGGACAGCCGCTTCACCTCGAGCTGTAGGTCCCTGAACGCCGCAAAGTTCGGCAGCACGGTACGAATCCGCTCGTCGATCGCGCTCTGCCACTGCTCGAAGGTAGCCCGCAGACCTTTGGATTCCTTGGATTCCTTGGCGTTTGACATGTCGTCGTCCTCTCGCGGCGGAGGTGGGGGACTGCTGCCCGGGACGTCGCCCTCTTCCTTGCCAGGCGGAATGAGCTTACCGATCGGCCCCTCGCGCAGCTGGGTCAGGATCTTTTCCCCGCGATGCCGGATGAGCGCCTTGAGGGTTGGGATCGGGATCGCGCGCGGCTTGCTGCGCAGCTCCTCCGAAATGATCAGCGCCAGCGTGACGTCGGTTTTGTCTTCCTTGGTCGCGTTGTCGATGATCTGGACGTCCTCGCCCTCCCGAATCATTTCCGCGATCTGGAGCAGAGTGACGTAGCTGGAGCCACGCGTGTCGTAGAGCTTGCGGTTCGAATAGCGCTTGATGACGCGCCTATCACCGGGCTCTTCCGACTCATCCGCGGCGGGGATGTCGGCGTCGCTGTTCATGGCAGTGCAGCCCTAGAGTATGGCGCACGGCGTCAAGGTGGTCAAAGGCGCTAGGGCTTGGCTCCAGCGCGAGGCCCATTTAGGCGGTTCGAGCCAGTTTCGGCGCGCTCAAGTCGGCCACGTCCTGGCTACCTACATCGAGCACGAACTCCAGGAACGCGCGGAAGCTGGGCTGGCGAACGCCGATTTCGTTCACCCAGGCGATGACTTCGTACTCACCATCAGCCTGGGTCACCGCTGGGTTGAACGCGAAGAGCGTCGTGCCTTCCAGATCGGCGCCGAACGGAATCAAGCTGCGAGCTCGTGGACGGCGCGGCGGGCCCAGGTCCGGCACTGGCGTTTCGGCGGCTTCGAACACGGCGCGCGCCAGGTCCTCGTACTGGCGCAGCCCGAGGTTGGCGGTGCCGAGCAAGCTTGCGCCATTGAAGAAGCGCGGCCAGCCATCGTGCAGGGCCAGGAACTCACGGTACGAGGGCGGCAGCGCTCGTCCCAGGCGCTGCTCGGCCTTGGCGAGCGCGACCTCGGAAGCAGCTGGATTGGGGATCAGACCCAGATCCCGGTAGGGCTGCAGCCACGAAACCTCCGTGTGGGTCTCGCGAATCCTGATCAAAAGGTCATGTTGATCCATCTGGGCTCCTCGCGGCGCCCAGAGCTAAAGCACGTGGCCACTGCAAAGCCCAAATTTTCGCCCACTCGGGCGACACCCTGTATACGAAGCGGGTGAAGGCACGCCTCCTCGTCGTGGCCGCGCTGGCGCTCGGATGTGCGTCGCAGAACAGCGGCCCCGGGCTGCTGCAACTGACGGAGCTCTCGGCCCACGAGGTGGGCCGAGGCGACAAGCTCGAAATCATCGGGGCCGGCTTTCCCGAAGGCCGGGTGGCGCGCCTCACCTTCCGCGGCGACGTCTTCCGTCCGGGGCGTGCGGCCGAGCTCGACCTCGAGGTGACCGTCGCCGCGCAGACCGCCAGCCCGCACTTGCTCGAGGCCACCGTCACCGAGGAGCTGGTGACAGCTCTTTGTGGGCGGGACGACGGCGCTCACGCCACCTTCCGCGGCGACATCACGGCGGCTTTCGCCCCCCGCAAGAGCGGCGCGCCGCCGGTGGCCGGCTCGCTGCAAGGCATCGTGCTCGACGTCGAGCCGAGCCACGAAAGCGAAGACGATCGCACGCTAGCGCTGCACGAGGGCCAGCGCTTCGCGACCTTCCTGGGCCTGACCCTCAGCGCCGACGGCAGCGGGCCGCTGCGCATCCAAAAGCTCGAACCGCATGGCAGGGGCGCCGAGATGGGACTGGCCGCCGGCGACGTGCTCGAGGAGCTTTCGGGCGTGCGCCTGAACGACGTCTCCGATTTCGTGCCGCCTCCCCGCGCTCGCACCGCTCGCATCGGCTTGCATCGCGGCGGCGTCAGCGAGGCCGCGGTGGTCGCGCTCGATGTGGCTCAGTTCAAGCCCGGCACGCTCTCGGATCTCACGCCGGCGCTCGCTCTGGTCGGCAGCGCGCTGCTCGCATTGCTACTCGCCCTGTCACCGCTCGGCCGCTTCACCACCTGGCTAGCGATGGCGGTCGCACATCGCAGCCGCGGCGCGGAGGGCGCTCCGCAC
>DATDEV010000512.1:0-2366 GCA_036522995.1 Polyangiaceae bacterium | reverse complement strand
GGAGGTGAGCGTTCGTTAGGAGTCTCCCTGAATCGAGACCGTCCGCGTGCCCTCGGCGGCAAAGCCGCGCAGCACTCTGAGCTCGCCGCTGCGGGTGCCGATGGCTATCAGCTCGCCGCGGGGGGAAAGCCAGGCGCCCGGCGTCTCCCCGGCTGGCAGCTCCAGGAATTCGCTGGGCTCCAGCTGCTTGCCCTGTCGTGCTCGCAGGATGGCCGCTTCGCTGAGCACGCAAGCCGGCATGACCGCCCGCACTGCCTCGCTGAGCCCGATCAGCGGCGGCGGCTCCGGCGCGGGCCAGGCGCTGGCTTGGGCCAGGTCGAAGGGACCGCTGGCGAGCCGGCGCAGCGCGGAAAGGTGAGCCACCGTGCCCAGCCGTTCGCCGAGATCGCGCGCCAAAGACCGCACGTAATAGCCTTTGGATACCCAGACCTCGCAGCGCAAGCGCGGCGGGTCGAGCTCGAGGGCGGTGAGCTGGAGCACCTCCACCGGTCGCGGCGGCAGCTCGGGCGGCTCTCCGCGCCGTGCGAGCGCGTAAGCGCGCTGCCCGTCGACCTTGATCGCGCTCACCGCGGGCGGCGTTTGCTCCCGACGCTCGCGCTCGGCGGCGAGCGCTGCCTCGACAGCGGCCGGCGTGAGCGAGCCCGGCTCGAGCGGACGCTCTTCGGTGGTCTCACCCTCGGCGTCGAGCGTGCTGGTGGCGCGGCCGAAGGTGATCTCGGCGGCGTAGCGCTTGGAGTCCGCGGTCAGGTAGCCCGACAGCTTGCAGGCCTGTCCGACCAAGATCAGCAGCACGCCGGTCGCCATCGGATCGAGCGTGCCCGCGTGGCCCAGATCCTTGCGCCCGAACACGCGCCGCGCTTGGGCCACCACCGCGTGGCTGGTGAGCCCGCGCGGCTTATCGATCACGGCGACGCCAGACACGGTCGAGCTAGCCATGGCCGCGCGCCAATCCCTTCAGAACCAGATGCTGCGTCGCTTGCTGAGCCCGTTTTCCAGCATGCTTTGGATGGTGCTGCGCACGCGCTCCGAGAGCCGCCCGACCAGCACGTCGTCGTCGGCCGCCTCGGGTCCGTAGTTGTCGAACGGAATCGGCTCGCCGAACTTGATGCGCCATTTGGTGGGCGCGGGCAGCAAGGTCGGCGTGAGCGGTAGGTACGGGATGCGCAGTAAGTCAGCCAGCGCGTCGAAGCGGTACAGCAGCGGGCTCGACTCTTCGCCGCCGATGATGGCGCAGGGGATGAGCGGCGCGCGCGTGCGCAGGCATAAACGGATGTAGCCGCCGCGCCCGAAGCGCTGCAGGCGGTAGCGCTCGCGGAACAGCTTGCGAATGCCCTGCACCCCTTCGGGGAAGACTGCGATCAAGTTGTCGCGGCTGAGCAGGCGCTCGGCGTTCTCCTGACAGGCTCGCACCGCGCCAGCGCGGTTCATGGCCACGCCGGCGAACGGCAGGTAGAACAGAAAGTCCTCCGCCAGCCAGCGAAGGTCGCGGCTCTGAGGGTGATCGAGCCGCAAGGCCGAGCGCAGCATCAGCCCGTCGATCGGGATCGAGCCGGAGTGATTGCCGACCACGACGGCGCGCCCTTCCGCTGGCACGTTCGTGATGCCCTCGGTTTGGATGCGGAAGTAGCGTCGGTAAACGAAGTCCAGCATCGGACGCAGGCGAGCGTCGAAGCTGCGATCCAGCCCGAACTCGTCGACCTCCTCGGCGCGGCTGCGAAGGCCCTTGCGGCCCCATTTCTGGACGAAATAGTCGCTGCCGGCGAGCTCGGCCGCGCTCTCCACGGCCATGGCTTCGAAGCTGCGCTCGGCTTGCTCGCCGTCGAGCGTCCCCATTTCGCTCGGCGGCGTGAGGGGCGCGGGTGACGCGAACGGGGAGCTCTCGCGAGCCGCGCCCTGGATCAAGCCGTCGAGTCGCGCTTCGAGCGCGCGGATCTGGTCCTCGACGTCGCCGCCCTCGCTGGGCGCCGGGCGGTAGCTGTCGAGCGAGCCTCGCTCTTCGAAGCGCACGTACGGCGGCACGACGCGCGAGCCGATACCGAGCTCGGGCGCGTCGGCCGAGAGCGCGTCCAGATCGTCACCGTCGGCGGTCAGGTCGTAGGCATCGCCCAGGCCGACATGAGGCAAGCCTCCCGCATCGAGCGGCAGCACCGGCTCGAGCTCGCGCTCGACTTCGGGCTCGACGTCGCGCTCGGGCGCTGGCGCGGCGGTGGGCTTGCGCGGCTTGGCGTCGCCCTTGCGACGACGTGGGCTGGGCGGATCGCTCACCTTGCGGCGCGTTTCGATCGCGACGCCGCTCTTGCGCTTGCCATTGCGCTTCTTGCCGTCGTCCCGCTTGCTCTTGGCTTCGAGCTCGCGGGCGCTCGTCT
>DATDEV010000511.1:0-2813 GCA_036522995.1 Polyangiaceae bacterium | reverse complement strand
CGTGCGTCGGGCTCGTCGTCGACCACGAGCACGCGCAGGCCGTCCAGCCTGGCGCTGCTGGCGGTCGCGACCAAGGGGTCGTCGACGGCGGTCGTGATCGTCGGGGCAGGGAGCTCGGCGCTGCTCGGCGCGACCGCGCGCAGCGGCAGCCGCACGGTGAAGGTCGAGCCTTGACCGGGGCCCGCGCTCTCCGCCCGGACCGCTCCGCCATGCGCTGTCACCAGCTGTTTGACGATCGAGAGCCCCAGGCCCAGGCCTCCATGGCGCCGTGTGGAGGAGGAGTCGGCCTGCTGAAATGGCTCGAACACCGCGCCGAGCAGCTCCGGCGCGATGCCTTCGCCCGTGTCGGTCACGCTCAAGGCAACGTCGGATTCCTGGTGCAAAACGCGCAGCGTGACGCGCCCGCCTTTGGGCGTGAACTTGACCGAGTTGGAGAGCAGGTTCCAGATCACTTGCTGTAGCCGGCTCGCATCCGCGGTGATGAGCGTGACGTCGTCGGGGATGTCGGTCGTGATGGCGATGCCCTTGGCGTCGGCCGCTGGTGTGACCGTCTCGAGCGCCGATCGCGCTGCGGCCGCGACATTGGTCGGGCCCATACGCAGGGTCAGCTTGCCGCTCACGATGCGAGACACGTCGAGCACGTCGTCGATCAAGCGCGCTTGCGCGCGCGCGTTGCGCTCCACGATCGCCAGCGCGCGATCCACCTGAACGTCGAGCGACCCCCGCCTCAGAGTCAGGGTCCAGCCCAGGATGGCGTTGAGCGGGGTGCGTAGCTCGTGTGACACCGTCGCCAGAAACTCGTCCTTCAGTTGATTGGCCCGCTCCGCCTCGGCGCGCAGCCAGCGCTCGCGTTGGTGGGCGTCCTCGGCTTCCTTGAGCGCGCCCGAATTTTCGATCGCCATGGCAGCGCGGCGTGCCACCTCTTCGGCGAACGCCAGATCTTCGGCGTCGTAGCGGCGATCCGAAGCTGCGTAGACGAACGTCATGGCGCCGAGAGTGCGGCCATGACCGATCAGCGGCACGATCAGGGCGCTCCTCAGATCCAGGGCCCTGAGCAGCCGCAAGTGCTCGTCGTCGCGCGCGCCGGCCTCCAGAATGGCCGGCGGGAGCTCCGCGTAGAGCTCGGACTTACCGCTGCGAATTACCTGCGCGGCGCCGCGCTCCTCGTGGCCGGTGGGTGGATAGCGCCGCCCCATGTCTTCGGCGAAGCGCACCTTGTCCAGCTCCGCGTGTGCCACTGCCACCTGGCGAATCGCGCCGCTCTCGGGCTCCACCAGATCGATCGCGCACCAATCGGCCAATTGCGGCACCGCCAGTCGCGCCACCACACCCAGCGTCGTCTGGTAGTCGAGCGAGGACGCCAGCACCTCGCCCGCCTTGGCCAAGAATCCATTGCGACTCTCGAGTCGCTTTTCTCGCGAGACGTCGCGGAAGACGAGCACCACCCCGACGACCTCGCCGGCTTCGTTGCGAATGGGTGCCCCACTGTCGTCGATGGGCAGCTCGGGGCCCGTCTTGGGCCTGAGCAGCGTGTGATTGGCCAGCCCCACCACCTTGCCTTCGCGCAGCACTTTGTCGACCGGGTTCTCGGTGGGCTGGCGGGTGACCTCGGAGATGATGTCGAAAACCAGCTCGAGCGGTTGGCCCAGGGCCTCGCTCTCGCTCCAGCCGGTCAGGCGCTCGGCGATCTCATTCAAGAAGGTGACCTTGCCGAGGTGGTTGGTGGCGATCACGGCATCGCCAATGCTGCGCAGCGTGGTGCTGAACCATTGCCGGGTTTCCTCTTCCGCGGCGCGCCGGGTCGCACGCAGTAGCGCCTGAGCGCATTGGCGAGCCAGCGTATCGACGAAGGCACGTTCGTCGGCGGAGAAGCGGCGCGGCTCGTAGAAGCCTACCCCCAGCAGACCGAGGCAGCGTCCCTCGGCCTTGAGTGGCATGCTCCAGAACGCCTTGGCGCGCCGACCGGAGACCTTGGCGCCGGCCAGCTGCGGATAAATGCTGGCGTATTCGGCCTCGTTCTCGGCCCACACCGAGCGATCCTCGAGCACCGCGCTCAGCACGTCGGTAGCGGCCGAATCGGAGCTAATCACGCGCAGCCCCTCGACCAGCTCGGTTGGCACCCCGCGCTGCCCGATCAGCCGCAGCGCCTTGCCGTCCGCTTGAAGCGTGTAGAGCGTGCAGGTGTCGCCTCGTGCCGCCTTTAGGCCCTGTTCGACGACGACCTCCGCTACCTCGGCCTCGCTGCGCGCGTCCGAAAGGCCGGTCGCGAGCCTGGACAGCACGGCCAGGCGCTCGCGCGCCGAGCGCGCTAGCTCGGCCACGGTGGCTTCGTGCTCGACCTCGCGCCGCCAGGCGAAGGCGAGCAGCACGTAGGCGCCGAGTGCGACCGCCGTTGCCGCCGCCAGCGTGAGCCAGGCGCGTTGGTTGGCGTCGCTGCGGCGCTCGCGCAGCACGCGCGCTTCTTCGGCGCTCAGGCGCCCCGCGGCCTCGCGGAAGCTGGCGAGCAGGCGCTGCCCCTCGCCGTCTGACAGGCTGGCGATGGCTTGTTCCCGCTGCCCGGAGTCGAGCCGCTCGACCTGGCGCTGAACGTGCTCGAGCGTGCGCTCGGCGGCGCGCTCGGTTTCGTCCAGCGCGCGGAGCTGGTGCGGGTTGTCGGCCAGCAACAGCTCCAAGCGTGCCGCCTGCGCGCGCGTCCGCTCGACTTGCTCCGGCAGGCGCTCGACGAACTGGCGTTGGCCACTGGCGACGTAGCCCCGACCGTCGTTCTGGAGGCCGAGGATCATCGTCGTCCAGGTGTCGAGCTCGGCCTGAAC
>DATDEV010000510.1:0-5101 GCA_036522995.1 Polyangiaceae bacterium | reverse complement strand
CAGAGCCCGAGCCCGCCGCAGGTCAGCAGCTTGAGCACGCCCAGGCCGGTTTGCCCGAGGTAGAAGCGATCGACCCCGAGGTAGCCGAGCAGGTACGAAAAGAGAAACGCGGTACTGCGCGACTTCTCCGAGTACGGGACGAGCGGGGCGCCTTGTGGGGCGAGGCCGTAGGGGCTCGCGGGGTAGTTGCCGTAGCCGCCCGGTGGCCCGTAGCCCCCGGGCGGACCATAGCCCCCGGGAGGCGGGCCGTAGCCGCCGGGACCCGGCGGCGGAGCTCCTTGATTCACGAGCCGAAACTATCAAACACGACCTGCGCTGTAAACCAGCGCAATCACTGCATAGATCGACGCGCACGGCGGCGGCGCCAAAGTCGTGAAGCGGCGCTGCTCTTGCGGGCAGGAGCGCGCCCGCGTTAGCAAAGGACATGGCGTCCTTCGATTCCGCGCGGAAGTGCCACGTCGTGCGCATCGTGTACGACGGCCCTGGCTTCGCCGGCAAGACGACGAACCTCAAGCGCGTGCACGAAATCATTCCGCCCTCGCGGCGCAGCGAGATCGTGACGCCCGCCGAGCTCAAGGGGCGGACGATGTTTTTCGACTGGCTCGAGATCGAAGGGCCCAAGCACGCTGGCATCGGGCTCTCGTTCCAGCTCATCACCGTGCCCGGGCAGATCGAGCGCAATTACCGGCGCCGTCCGCTGGTGGCCATGGCTGACGTCGTGGTTTTCGTGTGCGACTCGAGCCCCTCTGCGATCGCGGACACGCAGCGCACGTTTGCTCGACTGCGCGCTTCGATCAAGCGCCGCACCGAGCCGGTGAGCCTGATCGTCCAGGCCAACAAGCAGGACGTGGAAGGCGCGCTGGCGCCGGCGCTGCTCAGGCGCAAGCTGAAGCTGGATGCGTCCGTGCCGATGATCTCGGCCAATGCGGCCAAGGGCGACGGCGTGAAGGCCACGCTCAACGAGGCGATGCGGGTGGGCGTGCGCGCGCTCAAGGGCGAAAAGGTCGGGCCGCTGGTGGCGGAGTTCCAGAACCCAGACGCGCTCTTCGACCATGTGCTCACTTTCGAGGACCAGCCGCACGACGGTCCGCTCGATATCGAAGAGCTCAACGTACGCAGCGAGGACGTCGACGCCGAGGCGGAGGCTGCTGCCGCGCACCTCGGTGCCGCGTCGCTCGACGCGCTCGAGGCCCGGGCGCGTCGAGCTGCCGCGCGCGCTGCAGCCCACGCTCGCGACTCGCAGCCCGACGGCGAGCTGTCCAAGAACGTGTGACGCCCGCTCAGCCGGTGGACACGAACGCCACCGCGAAGCCGCAGGCGATCACCAGGCTGGCCGACACCGCGTACAGCGCTCGCATTCGCAACCGGGAGCGCGCGTCGGGATCGAGCACTTGCTCGTCGCCGTGATCGACCAGGCGTGAGCCCTTGACGCCGTGGAAGATGCAGATGCCCGCCGCGCCCGAGATGAGCAGGTAGGCCGACATCGCCACCGGTAGCGCGATGAGCCAGCCAACCGTCTTGGTTAGCCCGAGCTCCGTCGCCAGCAGCGCCCAGCCCAGGGCCACACCGCTCAGCATCACCCCGGCCCGGATGGCCTTGGCGCGGGCGCGTTCGCCCAGGTTCTGCTGCTGGTGACAACCGAGCATCTGTCCTAAAAGTAGGCCCTGGCACAGCCGCCCGCAAGCTCCCCCCGGGAACTCAGTTGGCCTCTTTTCAGGAAGTACGGTGAAAGTCCTCGGCCTCAGCCGCCTCGTCGACCTTCGGGAAGGCGAGGGTGCGGCGTTTGGGCGGGCCTTTCTGGTGCTGCTGCTCACCATTTCCGCCCACACGGTGCTGGAGACGGCGCGCGACGCGCTGTTCCTGAGCCGGCTGCCGCCCCGCAATCTGGCCTTCGTCTACATGGCCACGGCCATGGCGATGATCGCCCTCACGCCGCTCAGCGTGCGACTGACGCGCGCCGCCGGGGCCAAGAACGCGCTCGTGGTGTCGCTGATCATCACCGCCTTCGCGGCGGCCTGGTTCCGGCTGCAGGCGCCGAGCCCCGCGTCGGTGTTCGCCTTGTACGTGTTCGGGGCGCTCTCGGCCACCCTGCTGGTCGGGCAATTCTGGCTGCTCGCCGGCACCGTGTTCACCGCCGCCCAGAGCCGCCGGCTGTTCGGAGCGCTGGCGTCGGGCGGCGTGCTGGGCGGCGTGGGGGGCGGCGCGCTCGCGGCTCTGCTACTGCCCGCTCTCCCGGTGCGCAGCCTGCTCGGCGTGGCGTCGCTGTTGTACTTCGCGTCGGCGCTGCTCGCTACGCGGCTGGTGCTCGAGGAGGTGGGGGCCCCGTCGCGCGCGCTGGGCTCCAGCCCGGTAGCTTCCGCGCCGGTGCTCGAGCATAGCAAGCTCGCGATCGTTCGTCACGACCCGTTCCTGCTGCGTCTGGCGGCGATGGCGGTGCTGTCCATCGGCGTGTCGGTGGTGATCGACTACCTATACAAGGCCAAGGTGTCGCGCACGCTGGCGCCGAGCGAGCTGGCTGCGTTTTTCGCTCGCTATCAGCTGCTGCTCAGCCTCGGCTCGCTGGTGCTGCAGGTCGCCATCACGGGGCCGGTGGTGCAGCGCATCGGGGTGGTGGGCTTGGCCCTGACCGCGCCGCTCGTGCTGGCCTTCGGTGGGACGATGACGGCGCTGCTGGCGGCACCGTTTTGGCTGGTGGTCGTGCTCAAGGCCACCGACACCTCGCTGCGTAACTCGCTCGGGCGCGTCGCCTCCGAGCTGCTGTGGGCGCCAGTCGAGCAGCAGGCGCGGGCGCGCGGCTTCGTCGATTTGATCGTGACGCGGGTCGCGCAAGCCACGGCCGGCGGTGTGCTGCTCGCCGCCACCATGCAGCGCGACTTCCGGCCCGGGCATTTGTCGGCCGCTGCGGCCGTGCTGGCCGTGCTCTGGCTGCTGGTCGGCGCCGGCATTCGCACGCCCTATATCGCACTGTTTCGCAAGGCCATCAGCCGCGGCGGCGTGGAGCGCGAGTACATGCTGGCGGAGCTCGACCTGACCTCGGTCGAGACGCTGGTCGAGGCCCTGGCGCGCCCGCAACCGAGCGAGGTGATCGCGGCCATGAACGTGCTGGCCGAGCGCAAGCGTGAGCGGCTGATCCCGGCGCTGATCTTGCTACATGGCGACGAGGGCGTGCTGGTGCGCGCGCTGGAGCTATTGGGGCCGACCGGTCGCAAGGACTGGCTGCCGCTGGGCGAGCGCCTGCTCGACCACCCCACCACGCGCGTGGCCCAGGCAGCGGTACGCGCTTTCGCGCTGGCGGGCGAGACCGCGGTGCTGTCGCGCGTGTCGCAGCACTCCAACATGGCCCTGCGCACGTTCGCCAGCCTTTACCTGGCGCAGCTGGGCGGACAAGAGTTGGCCGGCGACCCGCTGCGCTGGGAGCTGTTCCAGGACGACGACGACGAGCACACCCTGAAGCTTGCCTTCATCGAGTCGCTGGCGGCGCACCCGACGCCCGATACGCCGCGCATCCTGCTCGGCTTCGCCCGCCTACCCGCGCTGGGCGGCGCCGTCACGGCGGCGCTCGAGACGGCAGGCGACGAAACGGCCATCGACTTCCTGATCGGGCGCCTGAAATGGGCCGACGATCGGCTGTCGGCCCGCCGCGCGCTGGGACGCCTCGGTCCGCCAGCTCTGTCCGCGCTCGACCGCGCGCTCTGGAACGAAGGCATGGAGCGACGGGTGCGCATTCACGTGCCGCGCAGCATCTCTGCCTTCCGGTCGAGCGAGGCACTGGCCATCCTGCTGCGCGCGCTGGTCGAGCACAAGGAAGGCCTGGTGCGCTACAAGGTGCTGCGCGGGCTAGAGGAGCTGGCGCTCGAGACTTCGCTGCGCATCGACGTCGAGCCGATCGTTCGGGAGCTGAAGCGCAACGCGCGCGAATACCTGAGGCTGTTCGCAGCGCGACTGACGCTGTCGCGCGATCGCGGGGCCTCGTCGCGGCTGGAGACGCAGCTGGTGAGCGAGCTGCTCGACGACAAGATCGAGCAGTCGCGTGAGCGACTGGCAAGGCTGCTGCAAACTCTCCATCGCGGCGACGATATTCCGGCCATCTTCTCTGCGCTCAAGTCGAGCGATCGCCGCCGCCGGGGGCGCGCCGTCGAATTCTTGGACGCGCTGATCCACGGCGTGGATCGCGCTTCCGACGAGGTGGCGGAGCTGCTCAGGTTGGTGGTCGACGACCTGCCCGATGAGCAGCGCGCTGCGCGAGCGGCGCCGCTGGTGGGCGCCTTCCCGGACGCCCGCAGCACGCTCGTGGCGCTGGCCGAGGATGGGGACGAAATGGTGAGCCTGCTCGCCACGCGTGCGCTCGACAAGCTCGGTGCGCCGCCTCCGATCGAGCCGGCCGGGCTTTCGCTACTACAGGAGCGCCCCGCGTGACCCTGGCCGACGCCGAGCGTTTGAAGCGGGAAATTCTGCTGCGCTCGATGTTTCCGAGCATGCCGGCAGCGGCCCACGCCCGTTTCATCGAGCTGCTCGAGGAGGTGGAGATAGAGGCGGGCAAGACGCTGTTCGATGTAGGTGATCCGCCCGATCGGCTGCTGTTCTTGATTGAGGGGCGCGTGGCGATGGAGCGCGAAGGGCTGCGCAAGTGGGAGTTCGTGCCGGTGGCGGTGGTGGGCGTGATCGACGCGGTGCTCGAACGCCCCCGCACTCGCAACTGCCGCGCTCTCGAGAGCTCGCGTTTGCTGTCCCTGCGCAGCAGCGATTGGTTCGACATGTTGGAAGACAACGGGCAGATCGCGCGCGCGGCGATCCGCAATTTCGCGACGCAGCTCCAGATCAGCTGGCGGATGCTGGCGCCGCGGCTGCGCCGTGGCAGCGAGCCTCCGCCTGGGCCTGCGCCCAGCGCGCTCGAAACCTACGACAAGATCCTGGCGCTCCGCCGCGCGCCGTTCTTGCACCTGGCGGGCATGCAGGCCATTGCCAGCTTGGCCAAGGTCAGTGAGGTCGTAGCGCTGCGCCAAGGCGAGGTGCTGTTCGAAAACGGCACCCACGAGGATCACTGGTACGTGGTGGCCAGGGGCAGCGTCGAGCTGACGGCAGGCCAGGATTTTCAGCTGTT
>DATDEV010000509.1:0-5278 GCA_036522995.1 Polyangiaceae bacterium | reverse complement strand
AACAGCTGACCCAGGCGGCGAGTGCTCTGCACCACCTCCGCCAGCGTGAGCCAAGGCAAGATCTCGCACGGCGCGAGCGCGGCCAGGCTGTGCCCCTTCGAGCCAACGCTGGCGTCGCACAAGATCAGCGACGGCTCGAGGGCAGCGATGGCTTCGTGATTGGGGGTCAGCGCGCTGCCGAGGCGCGGCAGCGTCTTGCCCGGCGGCAGCTCGCAAAAGTCGCTGATTCCGACCAGCTGCTCGCCGGCGCCGAGCGCCAGCGTGGTCTCGGTCAGGGCGGGCGAGAGCGACACCACGCGCGGCGGGCCGCCGAGCGCTTTCGGCTTCTGCATTGCCAGTCGGCTCACCGCGAACGCTGCTGCGCCGGAGAAAAGCAGCGCGCCGAGCGAGCTGACCAGGGCGCGGCGGTTCACGAGCGTGGCGCTTTGCTATTTCGTTCGTAGAGGATGCGCAGGCCCTCGAGCGTCAGGTTCGGGTCCAGCTCGTCGATGCGCTTGGCGTGCTTGCCGATGAGCCCGGCGAGTCCGCCGGTAGCGATCACGCGGCACGGAAAGCCCAGCTCCTCGACCAACCGCTCCACCAGCCCGTCGACCATCGCGGCGTAGCCGTGGATGACGCCGGACTGCAGCGCGTGCGTCGTGTTACGACCGAGCACCCGCGGCGGCGCCGTGAGCTCCACCGGCCGCAGCTTGGCCGCGCTGGCCATCAAGCCTTCCAGGCTGACCTTGACGCCGGGCACGATCACTCCGCCCAGGTACTCGCCCTTGGGCGAGACGCAGTTGAACGTGGTGGCGGTGCCGAAATCGACCACGATCACACCGGACTGAAAGCGGGCGTAGGCCGCGATGGCGTCGACCACGCGATCCGAGCCGACGTCGTGCGGGTTGTCGTACAGCACCGGCATGCCGGTTTTCAGCCCAGGACCTACGATCAGCGGCTCGCGGCCGACGGACTGGCGAATCGCCGACACCATCACGTCGGTGAGCTGCGGCACCACGCTGGCGATGATGGCCGCGCTCACTGCCTTGCTCGAGAGCTGCCGCAGCGACAGCAGCTGCAGCAGCAGCACCGCGTACTCGTCTTCGGTTCGGGAGCGCACCGTCGCCACGCGGAAGGTCTGGACCAGCTGCTCGCCCTCGTAGAGCCCCAGCACGACATTGGTGTTTCCGAGATCGACCACCAGCAGCATCGGCTCAGTATACTCCTTCGACGACGCGCATCTTGAGGATGCGGTCGCCTGGGCTGAGCCGCTCCCAACCCGGGCCGGCCTGGCCAATCAGCGAGTATTCGCCATCGAGATGGGGGGCACGGCGCAGCGCAATGAACAGCTGACTACCGCCGGTGTCGCGGCCGGCGAGCGCGACGCCGACGCTACCGACCTCGAACGGCTCGGGCCCGAGCTGGCAGCGGAGCGGCGGCTGATCAGGGCCGCCGAAGCCGTCGCCGTCCGGATCGCCGAGCTGGACGACGAAGCCTGGCACCACGCGCTGCAGCCCCATGCCGTCGTAGAAGCCCGCGCGCGCCAGCTCGAGCACGCGTCCCACGGCAAAGGGCTGCTTGTCCCCCGCCAGCACCAGGCTCAAGGGGCCGAGGTCGGTGTCGAGCTCGAGGCGCACGACGGCCGGCGGCAGCGCACCGAGCGTGCTCTGGTCGGCCACGCTCGGGCAGCGGCGCTTGGCGTCGCCGAGCGCGATCAGCCCGCGTTCGGCATGTTGGCGCAGGGTGGGGTTGCTGGAGGCGCAGGCGCGTTCGAGCGCCGGCTTGGCGCCGAGCAGCTCCAGCGCGACCGCGGCGTCCAGCAGCAGCGCGGACAGCTCGATGTTCTGACTGACTCCGACCTCCGCCAGGCGTTTGCTGAGCGCTTGCACGACGCGCGGATCGAGCGGCGCCGAGGCCGCTTGGGCGCCTTCGGCTGGGGGCGCTAGCTGCGCGCGCGCCGGATAGCGCGCCAGCACCTTGGCCGCGGTGGCGGTCACGCCGACTTCGGCTGCGCCAAGCGCGCTGGCCAGCACGGCCGAGACACCGGGGACTTCGTCGTGTGCCATCAGCAGCTCGATCGCTGCCTCACGCACCACGCGATCGCTCGAGCCGGCGAGCTCCAGAAAGCGTGGCGAGCGCTCCTTGTCGAGGGGTCCGCGGCCCAGCACGCGCAAGAGCGCGAGCGAGCCTTCGCGGCGCTCGGCGGGAGGCGACGGATCGCAGCCGAGCAGGCTGGCGCTGGCGCTAGAGCGGCCGGCGAGCAGCGCTGCGGCGCGACAGCGTAGCTTCACTTTGCGGCGCACGACCGGCGGCTCGCCCGTCAGCGGCAGCTGGGCGAGCTCGGCTAGCAAGCCTGGCTCGGCGCGCTTTGGCTCCAGACCTTCGAGCAGTGTGAGCACGACGCCGAGCTGGCTGGTGAGAAAGGCCTGCTGGTCGAGCAATTGACCGGCGCGGGCGCCGAGCGCGGCGGCCAGCTCCGCTTGGGCCGTACCACCCATGGCCGCGAGCGAGCGCGCGGCGTCGGCGCGCTCGGCGTCGTTCCAGCCGTCGTCGAGCAGCACGTCGCGGAGCAAGCGCGCGCCTTCCGGGCCTGCTTTTGCCAGCGCGCGGATGGCGAAGGCGCGCGTGGGCGTTCGTCCGAGCGCGGTCTTGGCGACCTCGGTCAAGCGCTGGCGCGCCGCGCTGCCCAGCGCCGGCAGGCTTTCGAGCGGGAATAGGTAGAGCGCGCTCGGCTGCTGCTCGGCCGCGTCGAGCAGCTGGGCCACCGTAGCGTCGTCCAGGCGCTGGCGTGCGCGCGCTACCTGCCCCAGCCCGAGCGCTGCTGCTTGCGACAGCTCGGCGCGCAGTCGTAGCCACGAGCGCAGGCTGCGTTCGGCTTCTTCGCTCGCGCAGCGGCCGAGCGCGAGCGACACTGCGCCGAGCGCAGCGTCCTGGGGGGCGCTCGGCGGAGCCGCGTTCAGCCTGGCTGCGCCCAGCACCAGGCGCCGTACCGCTTCCGGTTCGTGCCCTTGGCACAGCTTTCCGACCCCGAACGCGGCCCAGGCGACGACCGCTGGCGCTTCGTCGGCGAGCGCCTTGGCCAGCGGCTCGAAGGAGCGCTCGTCCTGAATGCGGGCCAGCGTGCGCACGGCAGCTTCACGTCGCGCGCTGCTGGGGGCGCCCAGATCTTCCTCGCTGACGCCGGCGGTATCGCGCCGCTGCTCGCTCTGCAGCAGGCGAGCGAGCTGTGCTGCCTCGGAGCGAGCGCTGGCGTCAGGCGCCGAGGGGGCCTGCTGCTGGCTGTTTTGGCCGCGGCAACCCGGCAGCCCCCCGAGCACCCAGAGCGCCACGAGCGCGCGAGCTGCGCTCTGAGCCAGAAGGCCTGGCCGGCAGAGCTTGCTCGCCGCGCTCATGCGCGAATCCGCAGCCTGAGCAGCGTCAAGTCGATGGCCAGGCTGCCGCGCTCACGCAGCCATCGCCCGCCGCGCACATGCAATGGCCTGGCTGCCGACGGCGCCGGCAGCGGCGTGAGCTCGAGCTCGAGGGTTTGGAACAGGCGCAGTGCGCGCGCCATGTGCCAGTCGGAGGTGACCAGGCCCACCTTGCGTACGTCGCGCCCGCGAATCAGTCCGGCCACGCCGCGCGCGTTGCCTCGTGTCGTCATCGATTCGCGCTCGTGCAAGAGCCGCTCGACGGGAACGCCTCGCTCCAGCAGTCCTCGACCGAACACCTCGCATTCCGGAAAGCCTTGCCAGGCCTTGCCGCCGCTGGCGATCACCAGCTCGGCGCCCTGCTCGCGATAGGCCAGCGCGGTGCGCTCGACGCGGCGCAAGGCGGTGTCCGTGAGCCGCCCTTGATGGACGCGGCAGCCCAGCACGATCAGCGCATCGAACGGCACGCGGGTAACATAGCCGATGCTCCACAGCGGGCGGGGGCGCTTGCCGCCTCGCCGCGCCTCGGGCATCACCGGTCGGTGGACGCTCGACTGCCTGCTCGGCACCGCTCGGCGCGCTCGGTCGCGGCGGTGGTGCTCGCGCTCGGCCTGCTCGGGGGCGCTGGGCTCTTGTTGCGAGAGCGGGGGCAGGGCCCAGAGCCGGATCCGCCCCACAGCCGGCCGCCGCTGGTCGAAGAGCCAGCCCTGCCGCCCGCGAGCGAGCCCGGCTCCGCTGACGCCGAGCTCCGCCCGCTGCCGTTGCCGAGCGGCGCTGCGGTCGGCATCAGCTGCGAGGCGGCGCACCGGGCCTCTGCCTTCCTGAGTCGAGAGCTGGCCACGCCGGCGATCGAGCCACTGCCGAGCGAGCTTGCTCCAGCCTGGGCCGCCCTGCTCGATCCTCATGGGCTGTGGGCGGCCGCGCCCGATAGTCCGCTGGCGAGCGAGCTGTCGCAGGCCGCGCCCGACATGCTGGCCAGTTTGTACCGGGAGCTGCCAGGCTGCGCTGCGGCCGAACGCGTCGCGGGCGTGTTCGCGTCCTGGACGGCGCGCCTGGCCCGTGAGTACGACGCGGCGTTCGCGCTCGAGCAAGCGCGGCCGCCGCGCGACGCCGACGACCTATTCACGCTGCTGGGCGAGCCGCTCTTCGAAGACGACCCGGTGACCCGCTCGGGCGCGGAGCTGGCGCGTGAGCTCGGCACGCGGCTCGGTGCTTTCGTGGCGCGCTTTCCCGGCGAGAGCGCGCTGGCCGAGCGCGCCCGCGCGCGCTTCTTTCCGAGCGGGCCGCAGGAGCTGGCCGACATCGTGACGCTGGCGGCGCTGCGCGCCTACGTGCCATTGGTCGATCCGCACGGCGATTTTGCGCCGCTCGACGAAGAATGGGCGCTCTACGCCGGTGACGTCACGCTCGACGGTGGCACGCCGCTCTGGGCTGACGTGGTACGCACGCCGCTCGGTGCGCGCGTGGTCGCTAGTCCCGCAGCGCCCCTGGCGATCGACGATCTGGTGCTGGCGATCGACGGCCTGTCTCTGGCCGGCGCCAGCGTCGATCAGATCGAGCAGGCGGCGCGCAGCGCTCCGTCGGGCGGGCGCTTCGAGCTGCGGGTGCTGCGCCGCGGTGAGCCCGGGCTGCTCAGCTTGAGTATCGCCGGCGAGCTCGAGCTGCCCAGCGACGGCCTGCACGTCGAGCGCATTCGCAGCGGGCGCGCTGGCGAGTTCGTGCTCTACGTCGAGATCCGGGACGTGGGTGACTGGCTCGGCGATGAGCTGGCAGGAGCGCTGGCTGACGATGCAGCGACTGCGCAGGGCGTGCTGCTCGACCTGCGCGGCAACGGTGGCGGCTCGCTCGACGCGGCCGTGGAAGTGCTCGGGCAGCTGCTGCCGGGCGAG
>DATDEV010000508.1:0-3298 GCA_036522995.1 Polyangiaceae bacterium | reverse complement strand
TGAGGGCTACCGGCTGGAGGCGCTCATCGGCCAAGGGGCGATGGGCGCCGTGTACCGCGCGACCTCCGCCACCGGCGCCGAGGTCGCGCTCAAGACCTTGAGCGCGGAGGTGATGGGCCCCCAAACCACGCAGCGCTTCCTCCGTGAGAGCGAGTTGGTGCGCGGTCTCAAACACCCGCACGTGGTGCGCACCCTGGACTCGGGGGCGGATCGCGTCACCGGGCTTCTGTTCTTGGTCATGCCGCTCCTCAACGGGCGCGACCTGGACCGTATCATCGAGGACCTCGGCGCGCTGGAGCCGCAAACCGCGGTGCGCATCGCGCTGCAAGCGGCGCGAGGCCTCACTGCCGCCCACCGCATCGGCATCATTCACCGCGACGTGAAGCCCGGTAACCTCATCTTGGACGAAGAGGAGGGCGAGATCATCGTGCGGGTGTGCGACTTCGGCATCGCCAAGCAGATGGGTGGGGAGAGCGAGCTCACCGCCACCGGCAGCCAGCTCGGCACGCCCGACTACGTTTCTCCCGAGCAGCTGAAGAGCAGCAAGCACGTCGACGAACGCGCCGACATCTGGAGCCTGGGCGCCACGCTGTACCAGATGCTGTGCGGCGCCGCGCCCTTCGCCCACATCGAGTCGGTGTTCGATCTGATCACCGCCATCGTCACCGAGGACGTTCCGCACCTGCAGGATCGCGCGCCCTGGCTCGAGCCCGGGCTGTGCCTGGTCGTGCACAAGGCCCTGCTGCGTGATCCCAACCTGCGCTGGGCCACGATGGAGGAGCTGGCCGACGCGCTGCGCCCCTACTCGGGCGGCGACGAGCTACTCGACCCGTCGCGCATCGTCGCGATCGACCCTGCAGCGCGCATCCTGATCGCCGAGCGCGCGAACTTGAGCGAGACAGCCACGCAAACTTCGCTGCCGCCACCGCGGGCCATGGGCATGGACGAGCTCGGCCTGGTAGGCCAGAAGCTCGACGGTCGCTACCTGGTCAAGCGCCTGATCGGCACGGGCGGCATGGGCGCGGTCTACGAGGTCGAGACCGATGGCGGCGAGCGACTGGCGGCCAAGGTAGTTGCCGCCGGTGTGCAGGGCGCCGCGCCGGCCACGCTGCAACGCTTCGCGCGCGAGGCCAAGGCGTCCATCACGATCAACAGCCTGAACGTGGTGCGTACCATCGATGCCGGCTGCGACGACAAGCTCGGTTTTCCCTACATCATCATGGACCTGCTCAGCGGCGTGGACATGTCCAGCGTGATGAAGCGGGAGGGCGCATTGCCAGCCGAGGTAGCGGTGCGGCTGGTGATCCAAGCCGCGCGCGGCATCGCGGCTGCCCACGCCCGCGGCGTCGTGCACCGCGACATCAAGCCCGCCAATTTATTCTTGCAGCAGGACGCTCGCAGCTCGGAAATCACCGTAAAAGTTTGCGATTTCGGCGTCGCCAAGCGCGTGGCCGGCATGGGCCTCAGCTCCGCCGCCAGCCAGTACAGCCTGACCAGGTCTGGCGGCATGCTCGGCTCGCCGATGTACATGTCGCCGGAGCAGGCGCGCAACGCCAAGGCCGTCAACGAGCGCACCGACGTCTGGAGCGTGTCGGTGGTGCTGTGGGAAGCGCTTTCGGGCCAGCGACTGTGGGGCGGGCACAGCTCGCTCGGCGAGCTGATCGTCGCCATCTGCACCGAGCCGATTCAACGCCTCGAAATGGCGGCGCCCTGGGTACCGCGCGAGCTGTCGCGCGTCGTCCAACGGGGTCTCGAGCGCGATCCGGAAAAGCGCACGCCCACGGTGCGCGCCTTGATCGAAGCTCTGGAGCCCTTCGCGGGCAACTCGGATCGCCTGGTGATGAGCCAACTGGTCGGGCTGAGCGAAGCGCAGCGCGGCGAGCTCACGCTCAAGGTCAGCCTGTCGGATTCGGAGAAGCGCCGCATCGCCGATCGGGGCAAGAACCTGGCCAAAAAGCCGGCAGTCAAAGAGCTGGGCGTCGTTTCCACCATCGGCGGCAGCGCTCACGAGCGCGCCGTGGAACGGCCGGCCGCTGGCGGCAACACCGGCAGCAGCAAAACCGCGATGCTGGCCGTCGCGCTCCTCTCGGCAGCCGTTGCCGGCGGCGGAGCGTATTTCTTCGCGCGCGGGCGTAGTGCGCAGCCGCCGGCCGCGACGGCTGCGGCCGTCAGCGCGCGCGTGCAAATCGTGCCCGACAGCGCGAGCGTCAGCACGCCGGGGGGCCCGGTGAGCGTGGTCGGCGGCGTCGCGACGCTGCAAGGACAAGCCGGGGAAACGCTGAGCGTCACGGTCGCCGACGGCGCGCTCAGCCAAACCTTCTCGGTCGCGCTCGGGAGCGACGGCGTCGCCATTCCCGCTCGCCTGGTACTCTCTGCTTCCCCATGAAACGCTACCGCGCCCTCAAGATCGCGCTGATCGCGCTCGGCACCCTGTTGGCGCTGCCGGCCAGCGTGATCATTCGTGGCGTCTTTTTCGCGCCCAAGCTCGACGTCCCCTCGATCAAGCTGGAAAAGACCTACCAGCAGCCGGAGCTGCTCGAGCGCGCCTGGCAATTGCCGGTCGCCGCCAGCTACCGCAGCGGCCTGCTCTACCAATCCAACGGCTCGCTGTGCGGCCCCACCTCGATCGCCAACGTCGAGCGCTCGTTCGGTCAAGCCGCTGCCGACACCGACCAGGTGCTCGACGGCACCGGCAAGTGCTGGACCGGCATCTGCTTCATGGGCCTGTCGCTCGACGTGCTGGCCGACGTGGCGCGCCACGCCACTGGCCGCAAGGTCACGCTGCTGCGCGATCTCACGCTCGAGCAATTCCGCACCGAGCTGCGCCACACCAACGATCCGAGCCGTCGCTACATCGTCAACTTCCAGCGGGCCCCGCTCTTCGCCCAAGGCGTCGGCCACCATTCCCCGATCGCCGGCTACCTCGAGCCCGAAGATCTGGTGTTCGTGCTCGACGTCAACGAGAAGTTCAAGCCCTGGCTGGTCTCGTCCGAGCGCCTGTTCAAGGCCGTCGACACGAGCGACGGTGACAAAAAGCGCGGCCTGCTCCGCATCGAGTAACGCAGGTAAGAGCTTGGGTAGGCGGCGCCCGGAGCTGCGCTACGCGGACGACGACGCCGCTCGCGGTGTGCTGAAGGGGCGTGGCATGTCGCAGATGCGACAAAGAAAACTCGAATGAATCCGCGAAGCAGTGCTCGATCGAAAGACCGTCGCACTTGCGACAGGCCGTCAGCTGAAAAGGGCGCCGTGTCGCATCTGCGACTTGCCGCGCGACTCGGATATTGACCGCGATTTGATC
>DATDEV010000507.1:0-6405 GCA_036522995.1 Polyangiaceae bacterium | reverse complement strand
GCCTGCTTGTTCGCCGGCGTGCTGATCGCGGTGCTGGTCATGAAGGTGCTCGGGCACTGACGCGAGGCGTCTCGTGAAGCGAGAGCGTGTGCTGAAGCTGCTCAAGATAGCCGGTGCGGCGGCGCTGGCGTGCCTGCTGAGCGGCGTGCTGGCCGTGGTGCTGACGATTCGCCACTACGAGGGCAAGTTGCCGACGCTCGACAAGGTGCGACGCGGCTACGAGCCGCCGCAAGTCACGCGCGTGCTTTCGCGCGACGGCACCGTGCTGGCCAGCTTGTTCACCGAGCGGCGCACGGTCGTGAAGTTCAGCGAGATACCCAATCACGTGAAGCTGGCGTTTCTGGCCGCCGAGGACGCCGCCTTCTACCAGCACCAGGGCCTCGACTACCTGGGGATGCTGCGCGCGCTCGCGGTCAATCTGCGCTCCGGTCGCTCCCGCCAGGGCGCCAGCACCATCACGCAGCAGGTGGTCAAGAACGTGCTGCTCGTGCCCGAGCGCACCTACGAGCGCAAGATCAAGGAGACGATCCTGGCGCGACGGCTGGAGCAAGAGCTGTCCAAAGACGAGATTCTCTCGCTTTATCTGAACCAGATCTACCTGGGCCATGGTCGCTACGGCGTGGAGGAGGCTTCGCGCTACTACTTCGGCAAGAAAGTGCGCGAGCTGGACGTGGCCGAAGCTGCCACGCTGAGCGGTCTGGTTGCTTCGCCCGAGCGCTACTCGCCCCGGCGCGACATGACGCTTTCGTTGCAGCGCCGGCACTACGTGCTGGCCCAAATGCTGGAGAAGGGCTTCATCACCAGCGAGGTGCTGACCGACGCCGAGCAACGCCCGTTGCGGCTGGCGCCGGTCAGCGACGGCGAGTCGGAGCTGTCGCCCGAGGCGGTGGAGCAGGTGAAGAAGCTGCTGCTGAAGGTAGCGGGCGAGGCGGCGATTCGGGGCGGCTTCGTGGTCCAGACCAGCATCGATCCAGCCCTGCAGGCGGCTGCGCGCAAGGCCACGCGCGAGGCGCTGGACGCCTATCTGGTGCGACAGAAGCTGACGCCGCCGTTCGTCCAGGCCGAGCGCAAGCTGTGGGGCCCGCGCTTCGATGGCGCGCCCAAGCAAAACAAGGTCTACATCGGCGAGGTGGTGGCGCTCGACGACAAGCTCGGCAGCGTCGACGTGCGCGTCGGCATCGCGCTCGGTCGCATCGACCTGCGGCACGAAGAGCGCTTCAACCCCAAGCACCTTGCGCCGAGCGACTTCACCAAGCTTGGCGCGGCGCTGCCCGTGCGGGTGCTCAGTTTGGCGCCAGCGCCAGGCGGCAAGGCCGAGCTGAAGCTCGAGCTGGGGCCGGAAGCGGCGCTGGTGGCCCTCGATCCGCGCACGCGCGAGGTGCGCGCGCTGATCGGCAGCTACGAGGGCGTGGCCGGCGGGCTCGACCGCACCACGCAGGCCCGGCGTCAGCCTGGCTCGGCTTTCAAACCCATCGTCTACGGCTACGCGCTGCACTCGCGACGCCTCACGCTCGGTAGCGCGCTGGCGCTGACCCGCAGCGGTAAGGACCTGAAGAAGAAGCCGCCGCCCGGCGTGGCGCCGGAAGCCACCGAATACACGCTGCGCGTGCGCACCGCGCTCGCCATCAGCGACAACGCCGCCGCGCAGAAGGTGCTGGAAGAAGTGGGCGGTGCCAACGTCGTCGATTTCGCGAAGGCGCTCGGTATCGAGTCGGCGCTGGCGCCCACGCCCTCGCTGGCGCTCGGCGCCTACGAGGTGACGCCGCTCGAGCTCACGGCTGCGATCGCGACCTTCGCCGGCGGCGGCGAATACGCGCCGCCGCTGCTGGTGACCCGCATCACCGATTCCTCGGGGCGCGAGCTGCCGCTACCGGCGCAGCCGCCGCGGCGCCAGGTCGTGCCGCCCGACGAGGCGTATCTGATCACCAGCGCCATGACGAGCGTGGTCACCGAGGGCACCGCCAAGGCGGCGAGAGCGCTCGGGCGACCTCTGGCGGGCAAGACGGGCACGACGAACCAGGCCAAGGACGCGTGGTTCGTCGGCTATTCGACTGACATCGTGGCAGGGGTGTGGGTGGGCTACGACGAGGCCATGCCGCTCGGCTACGGCGAATCGGGTGCCGTCACCGCGCTGCCGATCTGGAGCGCCTTCATGAAGGAGGCCGAAGCCGGTCGCCCCGCCGTGGATTTCCCGCGCCCGCCTGGCATCGTGACCGTGCGCATCGATCCCATCACGGGTTTGCTCGCCAATCCGGCGCAGGGTGAGGGCATCGACGAGGATTACCTGGACGGCACCGCGCCGACCGAGATCAGCCAGTCGCCGGCCGATGCCGCCGCGACCCCGGCTCCCGTCGACGACGAAACGGCCGCCGGCACTGCTCCGCCGCCAGGCGACAAACCGGGCACAGAGCCCGGCGCTGGCAGCTTGTCCGAAGCGCCGCCGCCGTTTTAGCCGGCTGCTACGTGGCTCAGGCTTCGGTCGCGAGCAACTCGCGACGCTGGGCCGCGCGCTCGGCCCACTCGGTGAGCGCGAGCGACAACAGCGCGCAGGTCATGAATCCGGCGATCAGCGGCAGCACGCTGCCGTCGTAGGCACGACCGAACGGCGTGCCGATGAGCAGCGCCACCACGCCGCTCACCGAGCCGGTCACGGCCGCCGCCACACCCGCGTTATTTCCCATGGGTTCCATGGCGCGGGCGTTGAAGTTGCCGAACAGGATGCCGTTGAAGAAGAAGCAAATCAGCATGTAGCCGATCAGCGCGAACAGCGGCGGGTGGCCGTGCAGCAGCCACGCGCCGGCGAAGGCGCCGAGCGAGAGTGCCGAGCTATACAGCAGCGCGGCGCGGCTCAGCCGCCGCATGCCGAAGCGCATCACCAGCTTGGCGTTGGCGAACGAGGCGACTCCGATGGCGCTGGCCAGAGCGCCAAACACCACCGGGAATAGCTTGCCCAGCCCGTACTGCTCCTGAAATAGCTGCTGCACCGTCGACAGGTAGGCGATGAACGCGGCGAACGTGGTCCCGGTCGCCAGCATGTAGCCGAGCGTGATGGGGTGCTTGAACACCTCGGCGGTGCTGCGCGCGATGCCGGCGGCGGAGAACGGCTTGCGGCGCTCGGGCGCCAGCGTTTCCTCCTGCCGCAGCCAGAACCACACGGCGTTGGCAGCCGCGATCACCAGCAGCGCCGCAAAGATCGAGCGCCAGCTGCTGACGACCAGCACCGCCTGGCCGATGGACGGCGCCAGCACCGGCACCAGGATGAACACCGTCGACACGAACGACATCACGCGCGCCATGCCGCGACCGGCGTACAGATCGCGCACCAGGGCGATCGACACGATGCGTGGCGCGGCCGCCCCGAAGCCAGCCAGCGCGCGGCCAACCAGCAGCCAGCCGAAGCTCTGGGTCACCGTGCACAGCAGCGTCCCGAGCATGAACAGCGCGATGCCCCAGAACAGTGCCGGCCGTCGCCCAATGCTATCGGAGACGGGGCCGCACACCAGCTGGCCCAGCGACAGGCCAGCGAAGAATGCGCTCAGCACCAGCTGTCGATCGTTGGCGTGCGCCGCGCCGAGCTCGCTGGCCATGGTGCCGAGCGCCGGCAACATGGTGTCGATCGACATGGCCACCAGCGACGTGGTGAACGCCACCAGCGCAATGAATTCCACCCCGGGGGCAGGAGCAGCGGCCTTGGCGTCCATGGCGGGGGCGCTTCATAGCAGCTCCGCTTGGCTTGGCTCGAAATCTGCGAAAGTGCCGAGAATCGCCCAGATCAGCTGATGCGCTCGGCGTAGGTCATGACCAGGTACATGAGCGCTTCTTCCGCGCCCGTGTTTTCGTACTCGTGGCTCACGTCGGCGTCGAACAAGATGGCATCGCCGGCGACCAGGTCGTGGCGTGACTTGTCCACGCGAATGCTGACCACCCCGTGCGCCACGACCAGGTTTTCGGTCGTGCCAGGCGCGTGCGGCTCGGCGCGCTCGACGCCCTTGGGAGCCAGGCGCAGCTCGTAGAACTCGGTGTGCCGAGGTCCGTTGGCTGGCGTGAGTGCCCGCGACGTGAAGCTACCGTCGTTCGAGGTGAGCAGCTTGGCGCCGCGACTGCGCACGACCGTGGCGCCGCGCGTGGCTGCGTCCGTTACCAGCGTCGAAAACGGCACCTCGAGCGCGCGCGAGATCTTCCACAGCAGGTTGATGGTCGGCGTGCTCTGGCCGAGCTCGATCTGGCCGAGCATGGCGCGGCTCACTCCGGAGACTCGCGCCAAGCGCTCGAGGGACAGCCCACGCTTGACTCGAAGGCGCCTCAAGTTCGCGCCCACGATCGGCGTGAGATCGGGCGTGGACTCGGACGGTGTTGAAGGCAGGGGTAGCGTCGTTGGGCTGGACAAGCACGTTTGCGAGCTTTAGGCTCACTCCATTCGGTCTATATAGTTAGTAGGCTGATGCCAGCGACAAGTCAAGCACCTCGGAGCTCTCATGACCTTACACATCGGAAGCATCGCCCCGGATTTCACACAGGATTCGACGGAGGGTCCCATCTCGCTTCACGCGCACCTGGGCCGCAGCTGGGGCGTCCTGTTTTCTCACCCCAAGGACTTCACACCGGTGTATCATTAGCCTACTTTTCCGATGGACTGAGCTTGCCAAGAGCGCTCCGTCCATTATACTGGAGAACATGGTCAAGCCGCTGTCGCCCAAGCAGGCCTCCGATCGCATCGCGCAAGGCGGACTCGAAGTCATCGATGTCCGCGAGCCGCACGAGTGGATCGACGGCCACGTTCCTCATGCTCGCCTGGTTCCGCTGGCTCAGTTCCGCCAGAATCCGAAGGCAACGCTGGGCCAGGGACCCGTGCTGTTCGTGTGCGCGGCGGGCGTGCGCAGCGAGACCGCCGCGCGCCTGGCGCTTCAGAGCGGCTACAAGGAAGTCTACAACCTCGTCGGTGGGACTCGAGGCTGGGTGAAGGCTGGTCTGGCGCTCGATCACGAGGCCGCAGTCACAGCCGCCGAATGAGCGAGCACGAGCCGGCCGTCGCTGCAAGGGAGCGACGACCGGTTCGTGGAGGGCTAGCGCCGCGGACGTCCGGCTTGTAGCCGAAGCAGCGCAGCGACCAGAGCGTCGATGTCTTCGTAGGTGTTGTAGGGAGCCAATGAGGCGCGCACCGTCGCCTCCACGCCGAAGCGCCGCAGGATGGGCTGAGCGCAGTGGTGGCCGGAGCGCACGGCGATGCCCTCCTGGTCCAGCAGGCCGCCCACGTCTTCCGTGCGCTGGCCGTCCAGCACGAAGGACAAGACGCCCGCCTTCTCCGCAGCGGTGCCGATCAGCGTGAGCCCAGGCACCGTGTGCAGCTGGTCGGTCGCGTACTCGAGCAGCTCGTGCTCGTAGCGCGCGATGTTTTCGATGCCGAGCGCGCTCACGTAGTCGAGCGCAGCGCCCAGTCCGACGGCGTCACCAATGTTGCCGGTACCCGCTTCGAAGCGGTTGGGCGGCGGTTGGTACAGCGTTTTCTCGAAGGTAACGTCCTGGATCATGTTGCCGCCGCCCTGCCAGGGCGGCATCGTCTCGAGCACGGCCGTCTTGCCGTACACCGCGCCGATACCGGTCGGTGCGAACACTTTGTGTCCCGAGAAGACGTAGAACTCGCAGTCGAGCGCCTGCACGTCCGCGCGCAGGTGCGACACTGCCTGAGCCCCGTCGATCAGCACGCAAGCGCCGTGACGATGGGCCATCTGCGTCATCTCTTGCACGGGCACGATGGTGCCGAGCGCATTCGATACCTGCGTGATGGCCGCGAGCTTCGTGCGCGGTCCGAGCAGCTTCTCGTACTCTTCCAGGATAACCTGGCCGCGTGAGTCGACGGGAGCGACGCGCAGCTTGGCTCCCTTCTCGGCGGCCAGTTGCTGCCAGGGTACGATGTTGGCGTGGTGCTCGAGCCAGGTGATGACGATCTCGTCGCCCGCGCTGACGTTACGCCGGCCCCAGCTCTGAGCGACCAGGTTGATACCCTCGGTTGCCCCGCGCACGAAGATCACGTCCTTGACCGAAGGCGCGTTGAGGAAGCGCTGCACCTTCTGGCGCGCTGCCTCGTAAGCGTCGGTGGCGCGGCCCGCCAGCGTGTGAGCGGCCCGGTGAATGTTCGAATTCTCGTGCTCGTAGTAGTACTTCAGCCGCTCGATGACGCTGCTCGGCTTCTGCGTCGTCGCGGCGTTGTCGAGCCACACCAGCTGCCGACCGTGCACGCGCTCTTGCAGGATGGGAAAGTCGCGCTTGATCGCGTGCGGATCGAAGATCCCGGAGCCGCGTCGGGGCTCCGGAACTGGCTCGGCCGCGGCCGCGAACAGCTGCGGGGTGAAATCAGTGCCGCTTTGCGACAGCGAGTCGGAGCTGGCCGGCAACGACGTGGACGCG
>DATDEV010000506.1:0-9596 GCA_036522995.1 Polyangiaceae bacterium | reverse complement strand
ACCTGCTTTGGCGTGCAAGTAGACGCCCCAGACTGCGGCTTGCACGGCGTCGGCGCCGCGCGCCGCCAGGCCGCCGATGATACCGGCGAGCACGTCGCCCGAGCCGCTCGTCGCTAGCCCTGCGTTGCCGGCTTCGTTGCGGAAGATGCGACCATCGGGCGCGGCGATGATGGTGCACGCACCCTTGAGCACCAGCACGATGCCGAGGGCGCGCGCCGCTCGCTCGGCCAGCGCGGTCGGGTCGGCTTCGGCCTCGCTGCGGGAACAGCTCCACATCTCCGCCATTTCTCCGGCGTGCGGCGTGGCAATCAGGGTGCTCCGCCGCGTGCTGCGCTTCGTGTCGCCGAGCAGGCGCAGCGCGGCGGCGTCGACCACCAGCGGCAGGTCGGGATGCCGCGCTTCGGCGTCGCGCAGAATGGCGGAAGCGCCGGCTTCGTCACTCATGCCGGGACCGAGCACGAGCGCCTGACAGCGCTGCGCGAGCCGCCGAAGCTCGGGGCCCTTGCTGGTCGAGAGCTCTCCCTGGCGCGTTTCGGGCAGACCCAGCACGCGCGCCTCGGGGAACGCGACGGCCAGCTGGGGGGCGACGCTCTTGGCGGTGGCGACTTGGACCCGACCTGCACCGGCGCGCAGCGCCGCCATGCCTGCCAGCAGCGCTCCGCCCGGAACTTCACGCGAGCCGCCAACGACCAGCACCGTGCCACGCTGCTCCTTTCCGCCTTCGGGAAGGCTGGGCAGAGGCCACGCTCGAAGTAGGCGCCTATCGATGAGTCGGGACGCGAGTCGCTTCATCGCCGGGGGGCCTCGGCCGGCGCAGGCGTTTCAGGCTGAGTCGTGACGGGCTCGCCGGCCTGCTCGAGCGGGGCAACGAAGTTGTATTGCTGCAGCACGAGGCGCGTGCGGCCGTCGCTGCCGAGGGCCGCCTCGAAGCTGGTGATGGCGCAATTGGCAACGTCTGCCTCGCGATCGATGGTCATGATGCGCTGCTCGTCCAGCTCCTCGAGCAGGTAGCGGAAACACAGCACGATGACCTGGTGCGCGACGATCAGCACGCGCTCGCCCGCATATTGGAGCTGGACGTGATCGAGCACGCCGCGAAGGCGCAGCAGCACGTCGCACCAGCTCTCGCCGCCTGGAGGCCGGTAGTAGAACTTGCCCACTTCTTCGCGCCGTAGCGCTTCCTCCGGGAAGCGCGAGCTGATGCCGAGCTTGGTGAAGCGATTGAGGCTGCCGAACTCTTTCTCACGCAGTCGTTCATCGACGACGAAGGCCAGCCGGGGACGCTTCAGACCGGCGGCCCCGACCAGCAGCTCGGCGGTCTGCAGCGCGCGCGTATACGGTGACGACATGACCACCGTGGGCGCCTGCTCGGCTGGAAGGGCCCCGATGTATCGACCGAGCGCCAACGACTGCCGCTCGCCGAGCGCAGAAAGCGGCACGTCGATGTCTCGGCCCGTGAGCTCGATGGTGTGCAGCCCCTGCTGCTCTGCGTGATCTCTCGCCACGTTCCCCGCGCTTTGGCCGTGGCGAATCAGCCAAAGCGAGCGCGGAATCAGCGGCGGAGCGGCGCCTTCCGTGCGCGAGCCGACGACCATGTCGGGGAAGGAAGCAAGGTCCGCGCCAGGCCTAGTGACGAACGTCGACCACGACGCGCGTCGGCTGCCGCAGGGTGAGCACGCGGTAGCGGTTTGGTCGGGAGACGCCCATCACCCAGGCCACCTGCGCCTCGAAGTCGCAGGTTTGCTCGAGCTCCTTCAGCACCCCCAGCGCGAGCACCTGTTCGCGCTGGGCGATGGTCGGGGCGCCGCTAGGCGTGTGTGCGTCCGCCGGCTCGAAGCGGATCTCGAGCCAGCCGTCGCCGGCGATGGGTGTCGGCTCGCCGGAGCCGCACTTTCGCACGGGCCTGTCGATGTACTCGACGTGGTAGCCCGGCGGGGTTTCCGCGGCGAACTCGAACACGACGCGATCGAAACCGTCGTGTCGCGCTGCTCGCACGTCCGTCAGCAGAGCGACCCCGCGACGCTCTCCCTTGACGTCGACGATGCCAGCGCCGAATGCGGGTCCGCTGTCGCTGGACAGCGCTGGCGGCTGCGCGGTCGGAGGCGCGAGCGAGCTCGCCGCGCTGGCCGAAGCTGGAAGCGCTGGCGGTTGAGCTGGTGCAGCAGTCCGCGCGTCGTTACGTCCGCAGGCCAGCAGCCCGGCCGCGAGCCAACACCAAGCTTCGGGGCGCATCTCGAAGTTAGTTAGCAGAAGGTGGACGTGCGCCACCAGCTGCCACGCTGAGGCGAGATACCTCACTCACGCCGGCTGAAGCTCGCCTTTTCGCGCCGATCCGCACTGCTGCGAGTTGGCGCGAGACTTGCGGTAGGTGTTTTCGTCACCGCAACATCCAAGGAGCAACAACATGGGACTCGTTCTTTTTCTCGTTTTCGGCCTCGTCGTCGGTTTTCTCGCGCGCGCCATCATGCCGGGCAGCCAAAAGATGGGCATGCTGGCCACGATGCTGCTCGGCGTCGTCGGCTCCTTCATCGGCGGCTTCATCGGCGCCTTGCTCACCGATAGCCAGGTGCTGGAGCTCAACACCGCTGGCCTGATCGGCAGCATCGTCGGCGCACTGATTGCCCTCGCGGTGGGCGGCGGCCTCTTTACGCGCGGCACTCGCACTGCCTAAACAGGTTGGGGCGGCACTGCGCTTGCAGCGGCCGCCCCACGCTTGACCGCTTTTACTACGCTGAGCTTCATGGAGTGGCTGGCCCTTCTGGGCGGCTTGCTGCTCGCCTTGGGCCTGGCTTCTTCCTTCGTCCAGCGCCTGCCGATTTCGAGCTCGTCGCTCTACCTGGTGCTCGGGTTCCTGCTGGGCCCACAGGTGCTGGGCTTCTTGGAGCTGCGGCTGAACGCCGGCAACGCCTGGTTCGAAAGACTCACCGAGATGGCGGTGGTCGTTGCGCTGTTCATCAGCGGCCTGAAGCTTCGCCTACCGCTCAAGCACCAAGCATGGGTCGCGGTGTGGAGGCTGGCCGGTCCGGTGATGATCGTGTGCATTGGCGGCATCGCCCTGCTGGCCCACTACGGGCTGGGGCTGCCGGCGCCCTACGCGCTCTTGCTGGGTGCCATGCTCGCGCCGACCGATCCAGTCCTGGCGGGCGCGGTTTCGGTGAGCGACGCGGCCGACAAGGATCGCGTCAAATATGCCCTGTCCGGCGAGGCCGGCCTGAACGACGGCACGGCGTTCCCGTTCGTGGCGCTGGCGCTGGAGTGGTTGCGCCAGCGCGACACGGGCAGTGAGTGGCTGGCGCGCTGGGCGCTGCTCGATGTGGTCTGGGCGGTAGGGGCGGCGCTCGCAGTCGGATACTGGCTGGGAGCGACGGTCGGGCGCTGGGCCATCAAGACGCGCAGCCGGCATCGGGATACGGAGGCGCCGAGCGACTTCGTCGCCTTGGCGGTGATCGCCTTGGCCTACACCGCAGCGCACTTGCTGCATGCCTGGGGATTCTTGGCGGTCTTCGCGGCAGGGGTCGGCTTGCGACGCGCCGAGCTCAACGTCGTTGCGCAGACGCCGCATCCGGAGCTGACGACCGAGCACGCAACGCACCCGCCGGCCGAGCACTTGGTGGGCGCACGTGTGAAGGCGCAAGAGCTCGAGGCGCCGGCAGTGGCGGCCGGCGTCTTGGTGTCAGAAACGATCTCGTTCGGCGGAACGGTGGAGCGACTCTTGGAGCTGATGCTCGTGACCTTCGCTGGCGCGGCGGTCGGCTCGTATTGGGATTCACGAGCACTGCTCATCGCGGCCGTGCTGTTTTTCGTGCTGCGGCCACTGAGCTGCTACGTGCTGCTTCAGGGAACGACGACTTCTCCGCTGCAGAAGCTGCTGGTCGGCTGGTTCGGGATTCGCGGTATCGGCAGCTTGTATTACCTGGCCTATGCGCTCAGCCACGGGCTGGGAAGCCGGTTGGGCGTCGAGCTCGCCGGCCTCGTGCTTTCGGTGATCACGCTGAGCATCCTGCTGCACGGCAGCTCGGCGACGCCGCTGCTCGACTTCTACAAGCGCAGGGCGGCGGTGGAGCGGCCGCGCTATTCGGCGCAGTAGTAGCTTGCGTCTGCGGGGGGCGCGTTTTCGAGTAGCTCGATGCCGATGCTCTCGTCGTCGATGTGGAGCTCGGGCTGGCCGCGAACGAACATTTCATCGACTACATCGACCGGAAATAGGGCCTGGGCGTTGGCGCCTTCCAGCTCGAACTCGATGGTCGTGGTGCCGCCGTCGCGCAGGCGTTCGAAGCTGACGATAGGCATCTCGTCGAGGTGCGCGCGAGCGCCGAAGAAGAGCCGGTAGTCCTCGTAGCTCTGAAGGTCGCGTGGCCCGAGCACGACGAGCAGTCGTCCGTCTTCCAGCTCGGCGGCGTACTCGACCTCCATTTCGGCGGGATAGTCGTGGAGCGGTAGCTCCGTGACCGAGTCGTCCGCGAGCATCGAAAGCTCCTCCCCCTGCTCGCCGACCACGAACGTCTTCGTAGCGAGAGGACCTTCGAATATCCCCATGCGCCTCGTGCCATCCGCAGCGGTCACCACCTGAATTTTCAGCTCAGGCAGGCGTTCGGCCAGCGTCACGGTGACGAGCTGCTCGCCCTCGGCGTTGACCTCTCCCGTCCCCGCCACACGCTCGCGATACAGCTCGCCTTGCTGCGAGACGAAAGCCCGCAGCTCGTTGCCCAGCCTATCGACGACGTACAGGGTACCGGCCTCGTCCCGTCCGGCTCCCACCACGCTCGCGAGCGCCACGTCCCCCGTCGCGCCAGCCAAGGGTGTGCACACCGCCAGCGCCTTGGCATCCTGCCCACTCTCCTGCGCCTCGCATCCCGTCAGCCAGGCCATGGCGGCGATCATCCAAACCCCGGAACGGCTCATGTCGAAACGTTAGCATCGAGCCCGCGATCCGCTCGAAAATGGGCGCCTTTTTTCGGCGGGTGGGTGCTCGGCCGCCTCGCGCGTGCTCTTGCCGCGCAGTTAGCGCGCCAGGTACAGCGCGAAGGCGTTTTGCACGACGTGCGCGACCACGCAGGCGGACAGCGAGCGGAAGCGCAGCATCAAAAAGCCGTTGATGATGCCGAGCACCAGCACGGGCGCGAACGAATAGGCCGGGTGGGCGGCGGCGAAGGCAAGGCCGGTCAGCAGTGGCGCCAGGTAGGTGCGGCGGTGCTCGGCGAGACTGCTCTCGAGGGCGGGCTGGAGCCAGCCGCGGAAGAAGCGTTCTTCGACGATGGGCGCGACGCCGACCGCCACCAGCGCCAGCAACACGGCTTCGCCGGTGCCGCTGACTTCCATGCGCCCGGCGCCCTCCGCCAACGGCGCCGCCAAGCGCACGTAGACCCAGGCAAAGCCGGCGCTCAGCGCGCCCGCCGCGATGCCCAGCGGAGCGAGCGCCGCTCGATGCCGGGGAGCCGACGACTCCTGGCCGCGCTGGGTGGTGATCCACAAGGCCAAGCCGGCGACCAGGTAGGCGCTCAGCATCTGCACCGTCGGTGAGACCACACCCCGGAACAAAGAGGCCAGCTGTTGGGTGAGCAGCTGCGCGCCCTGGAAACCACCGAACACGACCAGCGCCTTCCAGACTTCGGTCGAGTGCTCGCGCTCGGGGTCGTCGAGCCAATCGATCGAGCGCAGCGCCGCGCGTCGTGCTTCGTAGGTCACGGCGGCCAGGGTGCCGAGCGAGAGCAGCGCGCTGCCCGGCCCGGGCGCGAAAAACACGCCCGCAAAAGGCACCACGACCAAAAACGATTCGAGCGAGCCGAACACTCCCCCTCGCGGGGTGCTCGAACCAAGCCCGGTGGTCAGGAAAGCGACGTAGGTGGCCGCTGAAGCGTAAATACCAACGGCCAGCAGCGCTGCGCCAGCACGCCAGGCGAGCCCGCCGAGCCAGCTCGGGTGCGCGACGGTCGCCCCGAACACCAGGCAAAGCGGCGCGGACACCGTGAACAGACTGCGCCGCAGCATGGCGGCCTTGCTCTCCAAAGTGTCGCGCGGAGCGATCGGCAAGGCTCCGAGCAAAGGTCGCGCCAGCATGTCGCGCGTTGCCGCGCGCGTCGCCCGCTGCATGCCGAGCGTGGCCACCATTTGCAGCGTGATGACGGCAGCGAGGCTCCAAAGCGCACTCAAGCCCAATTCGCTCGTGCGCTGCGTCCACACCATGGCGCCGACGAAGGCGGTGCTGAACAGCGTCGCGAACGGCACCTGAAACGAGCCGCCTGGCTCGCGCCGCGTGATGACCCGCTCGATGGCCCGCATATCCGCGCCCTCGCCCAGGGCCGAGGCGGTCGGGTCCGGCGGCACCGGCTCACTCAGCTCCTGCCCACGCTCGAGCCACACGAACGCCGCCCCGAGCCCCAGCGTGAGCGCCCCCAGCACCGCCACGACGGGCCAGGGCTGCTGGCCAGCGAGCGCGCGCCCCAGGCTGTCGCCCATCACGGGTCGACCTAAAACCTGGGTGGAGGCCGCGACCTGGAGCAGCAGCATGCCCGCGATCATCGGCAGCGAGGCCAGCCAGCTCAGGCGCGAAGCTCGATAGGCCGAGAGCACGAGCTTGAGCGCCTTGGCCAGACAAGCGCCCGCCAAAACGAAGCTCGAAAAGAGCACCAGCGCTAGCGCGACGGCTCCCAGTAGGGGCGCCGTCGGCGTCATCTTGCTATGCAGCGTGAGCGCCAGCGCCAGCGGCAGCGGTAGCAGCAAGAGCCCTTGTGCCAGGACCAGCAGCAACTTCGACAGCTGCGAAAGCGGCAGCGCTTCGAGCAAATGGCTCTTGAGCGCGCTGGTTGGCACGCGCGGCGAGGGCAGCTCCAGTGAAAGCGGCACCGTCATCAAACAGCAGCCGGCACCGAGCGCCGCCCAGGTCGCCGACCACGACGGCTCGGCCTGCAGCGGAATACGCATGCCGCTGGTGAAGCCAAAGTTGTAGATCAGGCCTGCGAAGAGCAGCCTCATCAATACGGCCGAGACGCCGCGCGTGGGCTCGGCCTTGCGGCCCCCGCGCACGCGCGGCCCCACGCGATGCAGGCTGCGCAGCACCAGCACGGCAACGGCCCGCAGCTGTTGCCAGGTGTGCATCAGGCAGCGACCAGCTTGAGAAACGCATCCTCGAGCGTGGCTTCGGGCCCTAGCTCGGCCGCCTGTCGTGCTGCGCCCGGGGCGCCGTCGAACACCAGTCGACCGTGATCCATCAAGACCACGCGGGTGCAGAGCTTGTCGGCCATGTCCAGCAAATGGGTCGAGAGCACAATCGTCGCACCCGCGGCCGCCAGCTCCTGCAAGCGACGACGGATCTTCACGGCCGAGGGCGGATCCAGGCCATTGGTCGGCTCGTCGAGCAGCAGCAGATCGGGCGTGTGCGCCATGGCCACGAGCAGCGCGAGCTTCTTCTTCATGCCCAGCGAATAGCCGGCGACGAAGCGATCCAGGTCCGGCGCCAGGTCGAGCGCCTCGATCACCGGGGCCAGCGCGGCCAGCACCTGCGCCGGCTTACCGCCGCGCACGTTGGTGACGAACTCGAGCGTCTCACGACCGGTCAAGAAGTCGTAGAAGGATGGCTCGTCGGGGCTGTAGCCGACGCGCGTCTTGATGGCAGTGGCCTCGCTCGTGCAGTCGAGGCCGAGCACCGAGGCGCTTCCGCGCGTCGGCCGCAGCATGCCCAGTAGCAGCTTCAGCGTCGTGGTCTTCCCCGCACCGTTCGGCCCGAGCAGCCCCACGATCTCGCCGCGCCCGAACCTGAGCGACAGGCCATCGACCGCCAGCTTGGTCCCGAACTGCTTGGCCAGTCCCTCCGCTTCGAGCACCCAGCCATCAGCCATGAGCGCGACCATAGTCGCGCTCCGGCTGTCCGCAAGCCGCAGAGATGCTCGCTTCTCGGAGACGCAGCGGCCGGAGCTTGCAACCAAGCTCACGTAGGCCGTAGCCTGCGCCCATGCGAAGCGTCGTGATGTGCGGGACGGGAGTCGTGTTCATCGCGCTGATCGCGACTGCCTGCGGCAGCGCCGACAAGGCGCGCGCGGCCTTCGATGGCGACGCCGGTGAAGGCGGTCAGGGCGAAGCGGGCGCGAGCGATGCTCCGGGTGGCTCGCCTGCCAGCGGCGAAGGTGGAACCGCCGGTAGCAGCGACCCCGCAGCCGGAGGCGCCGCCGGCAGCTCGGCGCCGGGCAGCGGCGGTGCGACCGGCAACGGCGGCAGCGCCGACAGCGGCGGAGCCTCAGGCAACTTCGTTCCGCCACCGCCGCGACTCGCGCTCGGCGGCCCACACTCTTGTGCGCTCAAGCTCGATGAAACCGTCGCCTGTTGGGGCCGCGGTGATCACGGCGAGCTCGGCGACGGTGAGTTCCACGTCGTCCCTGGGTCGTTCACCCCGCTTGGACTGGCTGATCCCGTCAGCGTCCAGGAGCTCGGCGGCGTCACCGCCATCACTTCGGGGCTCTTTCACTCGTGCGCCCTGCGCGGTGAGACCGCCAGTATCTATTGCTGGGGCGCCGGCAACGCGGGCCAGCTCGGCGACGGCATCTTCCACATGTTCGACGACGCCGGCGTAGCTCTTCCGCAGCTGGTAGAGATCGACGATGTGGCGCAGGTCTCGGCCGCCGGCAGTCATACCTGCGTGCTGCTGGGGGATGGCAGCGTGTGGTGCTGGGGCGACAACCTGTTTGGCCAGCTCGGCGACGACAGCATGACCAACAGCGCGACCCCGCTGCGCGTAGACGGCCTCAGCGGCGTGGTTCAGCTCGCCGTCGGCAAGGATCAAACCTGCGCACTCATGGAGGACAGCACCGTGCAGTGCTGGGGCTCCGGCGGCGTGAACAACCAAGCCGGCACTACCATCAGCTTGCTCGACCCGACGCCGATCGACGGCGTCACTGGCGCGACGGCTTTGGCCGCAGGAGATGGCTTCACCTGCGCGCTCGTCGCAGGCGGCGAAGTGCAATGCTGGGGAGAAGGCGACGTCGGTCAGCTCGGCGATGGGCTCATGAACGACTCCAATACGACGCCCGTCCGCGTGACCGGTTTGAGCGGCGTCGTGCAGCTCAGCGCGGGCGCGCGACACGTGTGCGCGCTCGACGCCGACCAGGCCGTATGGTGCTGGGGCAAGGGCGACTTCGGCCAGCTCGGCGATGGCATCTACCACAACGGCTTTCCCACGTTCGTGACAGAGCCTGTGGCTGCCGAGCTGTTGACCGACGTCGTGGAGGTCGCCTGCGGCGAGGACCACACCTGCGTTCGTACCAGTGCCGACGAAATCCTGTGCATCGGCCTGGGCGGGTACGGCCAACTCGGCGACGGCAGCTTCTACTCCGCGTCGCCCTTCGGCTCCGCCACCCCCGTCACCGCGCTCTCCCTGTAGCCGCCGCCCCCTGTGAGCACTGGCGTCAAGCCGACTGACGGCCCTTGCGCTTGCCGGAGCCCGGCTTGGAGCGCTTGATTTCTGTCTTTTCTTCGGCCTCTTCCGCCGGCGTCGTCTTCAGCGCGCCGGCGAACACCTCCTGCAGGTTGGCGTAGAGCGGGGCGCGGAAGTCCTCGCCGCGAGCCTCTTCGAACGCCTCCTCCATCTCCTCGCCGAGCAGGTTCAG
>DATDEV010000505.1:0-2021 GCA_036522995.1 Polyangiaceae bacterium | reverse complement strand
CGGGCCGGCCAACCTGCTGCGCATCGCGCTGATGTTCGGGCGCAGCGGCGCGCGGCTGTCACGCGGTCTTTTTCGCAGCGAGGCAGCGCGGCGCGTGCTGCCGAGCCTGGCACTGCACGTCGACGTGGGGCCCGACGACTGGTTCGGGGCGGGCCTCGGCTACATGCTCGGCCTCACCGCCTCGACGGGCGGCTACACCGTTCCGCGCGGCGGCGCGCAAGCCATCACCAACGCGCTCGTCACGCTGCTCGAGCGGCAGGGCGGGCGCCTGCGCCTGGGCCAGCGCGTGACGCGCATCGTGGTGCGTGGTGGACGAGCTACGGGCGTCGTGCTCGAAAACGGTGAAGAGATCCGGGTCGGCCGCGCGGTGCTGGCTGACACCTCCGCACCCTCGCTGTGCCTGAGCCTGCTCGACAGTGAGCACGTACCGGGTCGCATGCTGCGAAAAATGCGCAAATTTCCGCTCGGCTTCGGCACCTTCAAGCTGGACTTTGCGCTGAGCGGCCCCGTGCCGTGGAGCGTCCGCGAAGCACGGCTCAGCGCCGTGGTGCACGCGGGCGAAAGCCTGGACGATCTTGCCGGCTTCGTGCGCCAAGTGCGAGCAGGCGAGCTGCCGGAGCGACCCTACCTGGTCATGGGCCAGCAGAGCCTGATCGATCGCACGCGCGCCCCCGAGGGCGGCCAAACGCTGTACGTGTATTCGCGCGTGCCGTCCGAGCTGGCCGGCGGCTGGGACGTCGCGCGTGAGCGCTTTGCCGACATCATCAGCAAGCGCATCGAGGGGCTGGCTCCAGGCTTCTCCAACCTGGTGCTGGCACGCAGGGCGCACGCCCCACCCGACCTCGAGCGCATGAACGCCAATCTGCTCGGCGGCGATCTCGGCGGCGGCTCGAACGCCTGGAATCGTCAGCTGCTGTTCCGCCCGATGTTCCCCTACTTCCGCTACCGGATGCCGGTGCAGCGCCTCTACCTGTGCTCGAGCTACGCGCACCCCGGCGCCGGCGTGCACGGCATGTGCGGCTACAACGCCGCCCGCATCGCCGCGCGCGATATAGAATAGGGCTGCCCCAACTCGCAGGTGCTCGCCCCTTCGGGGCTGCGCGCCTGCGGTCTTCCCCAAAGGCGTGCTCGCCTTCGGCTGCGCGCGCCAGGGGAAGACGCGCGCCGTACGGATGCTGTTTCACGGATAAGTGCCGTGAGAGCCGTCCGGAGATGTAAGCCGTGCGGAGATGTAAAGCCGTGCGGAGATGTAAAGCCGCGCGGTTTTGAGAGCGGAGGACGGGCACGCTGCCTCCGGCGCCGGCAAGCTCGGCGTCGCGTTTCGCCGCCAAGTGCCGCTTGGTCAGCGCTTCATCGCGGACTTCCTAGCGCCGGGTGTGCGGCTCTCCGCGCGGCGCTGTAGCGCCCGTCCCCAGCCGAGGTCTCGCATCCGCTCGGAGTCGCCAGGCGCCGCTCCTGGCGGCTCGAGCACTTGGCGGCAGGATTTTCGTCGGCGACTCGGCGTGGCCGTCCGGTACCCGCCGCGCGGGGCAGCTGAAAGCCCTGAAGTTGCAGCGCTTTACCGGGCGCGCGGCCGAAGTGGCGGCGAACGTGCCGTTCGACGGTCGTTTCGCTTGACGCGGCTGGGCTTGCGGCTACCTTCGCGCTCCTTCCGCGACGTGCCTGGAGAGGTGACCGAGTGGCCGAAGGTACCCGCTTGCTAAGCGGGCCTAGGAGAAATCCTAGCGCGGGTTCGAATCCCGCCCTCTCCGCAGATTCTTCGTAACAGTTCTCGCCCTGCCTGAGACCCGCTTCCCCGGCGACTAGCAGCAGCGCTCGCCGCTCCGTGTCGCCCTTCATCGCTTCGAGCAGCCGTGAAGAACCTATCCCGGCTCGACGTTGCGCAGCGCCCTGGCAATCAGCGCGCGCACGAGTAGGACGACGAGCACGGCGACTACTCCGGACACGACGGCAAACGGCAGCCGATAACGCCGTTGGTGGCCATGGCGGAGATTGCGGGTTCCCCATCGCCAAGCGTCATT
>DATDEV010000504.1:0-2294 GCA_036522995.1 Polyangiaceae bacterium | reverse complement strand
GAACGCGCCTTGGCTTCGCGCCACGGGTCGTGCTGACCGACCTGTATCCGAATCGCGCCGCCTTCGCCTCGGCCACTGAGCGAGCCAACGTGCCGGTCGTGGCCGAGCCGGAGCCCGTCGACGCCCGCGCAGTGCCGGCGCGCCTCGAAGGGGTACGTACCCTGTTCAACGCTTTTCACCACTTCAAGCCGACGAACGCTGCGCAAATCCTGAGTGACGCCGCCGCCGCCCGCACTCCGATCCTGATCGTCGAAGGCACCGAGCGCTCACCCGCCGCGGTCATCGGCATGCTGCTGTTCGTGCCGCTGTTCGTCCTTCTACTCACACCGTTCGTACGCCCTTTCAGCATCGGGCGTTTGCTCTTCACGTACCTCATTCCGATCGCGCCGGTGCTCATCCTATTCGACGGCATCGTCTCCTGTCTGCGTTCCTACACTCTCGCTGAGCTACGCGAGCTGTGCGAGGGCCTCGAAACCGACACGTACCGCTTTCACATCGGCGTCAAACAATCGCGCGGCCAGCGCCTCACCTACCTGCTCGGCTGCGATGGCCCGCTGCCGAAGTGGGTCGCGCTCTAGCCTGGCCCGCGCGCCGCGCCGCGCAAGCATACTGCTGGCGCTCCAACGCCAGCGACTAGCGCGAACGCACGCTTTGCGCGTCCCTGCAGAAGCTGCGCCACCGCCGTTCGATGTGGTCGTGGTTTGCGAGGGCTTTGCGCGGCGTGGATCTTGCTGCTGCGTGGGAAGTGGCTGAAACATTACGACCCAGCTTTTCCGAGCGATTCTTGCTGCGGCCGAGCGAGGGGCACACGTCGGTTCGCGCCCCGCTGCCATGCCTGAGGAAAGGCTTTCGGCCGTTCTTTTGGCTCGCGGCTGTTTTCGCAATCGCGATCGTGCCGACCTGGTTATTGATTCTGGGCGGCAAGCTGCAAGCGACGTCGTACCTCGATGCGACGAGCTGGCATGCGCACGAAATGGTCTTTGGCTTCGTCGTCGCGGTCATCGCCGGCTTCCTGCTCACCGCCGTCGGAAATTGGACCCAACGCGAAACCGCAATTGGGATGCCGCTGTTGGCGCTGGCCGGGCTCTGGCTCGCCGGTCGTTTGGCAATGGCATGCTCAGCCGCGCTGCCGGCAGGCGTGGTGGCGGTCGCCGACCTGGCGTTCTTACCGGCACTCTTCATCGCGCTAGCGCGGCCCGTGATATCCGCGAAGAACCGCAGAAACTACGTGATACTGGGCGTTGTCGCGGCTTTTTTCGTCGCGAATCTGTGGCTGCACCTCACAGCTCTCGGTATCTCGTCGGCAGGTAGCGCGCGCCAGCCCAGCCTGATTGGCGTCGATCTCGTGGTGTTGCTGATTACGATCATCTTGGGTCGCGTGCTACCGATGTTCACCCGCAACGCAGTAGGGGCGACCTCGGTTCGCGCCATTCCGCTGCTCGACAAGTGCGCCATTGGCTCGGTGGCAGCCCTCTGCCTGGCCGATGCGCTCGCTCCGGCAACAAGTGTCGCAGGCGCCGTAGCCGTCCTTGCAGGGCTGTTTTCACTGGCGCGGGCCAGCCATTGGGGCGCGCGTCACTCGCTTCAGCAACCGCTGCTCTGGATCCTGCACGCCGGCCAAGCCTGGCTCGTCGTGGGACTGCTGCTGCGCGGAGCGGCGCTCCTCGGCGCGCCTGCCCTCGCATCCCCGGCGATGCACGCGCTCACGGTAGGGGCCATCGGCTCGCTCACGCTCGGCATGATGGCCCGCGTGGCGCTCGGACACACGGGTCGACTGCTGACCGTACCGAAGTCCATCGCCGTCGCCTTCTTGGCGCTCAACCTGGCCGCCTTGGTAAGGGTGCTGGTGCCCCTGCTCGCGCCAGCCTGGTACTTCGCCGGGCTCGTCGCGACCGCTACGCTGTGGGTCACCGCTTTCGCGATTTTCGTCGTCGTCTACACACCCATCTTGGCCTCACCGCGCGTCGACGGAAAGCCAGGCTGAAATACGCACGCTCTTCGAGCTCAGCGAGCGCGCCGGCACGAGCTTATCGAAGCACCTTCGAACAAGCCCTGAGCCTACGAATCAACGGGGATTTGCACGCTTGAGGTGAGCGGCGCGTAGGCGGGCACACCTGCAGACGCGCCCTCACGCTGGCGCCCTCGAGACTACATGTCAGTGCCACTGAGCGAGATCAGGAATCTCGTATTCGCATCCGAGATGTGGAAAGGTTGTTTGTTATTCGTTCGTACTCTTTGAGGGAAAGAGAGGAGACACGCATTGAATCACTTTGTTGTCGATAGTTTGGCGATCG
>DATDEV010000503.1:0-6719 GCA_036522995.1 Polyangiaceae bacterium | reverse complement strand
GCACGCCGGCCTGCTCCAGATCCCGAACCTCTTCGCGAATGGCGAGGGCGAGCTGGTAGCAAGAAACGGCGCGCGGCTGGTCATCACGGACGAACGACCAATTCAAGATGGTGACCGGGCCGGTGAGCATGCCTTTCATGGGCTTCGTGGTCAGCGACTGCGCGTAGCGAGTCCAGCCGACGGTCATGGGGCTCGGACGGCTGATGTCGCCGAACAAGATCGGCGGCTTGACGCAGCGTGAGCCGTACGACTGTACCCAGCCCAGCTCACTGAAAGCGTAACCGTCGAGCTGCTCACCGAAGTACTCGACCATGTCGTTGCGCTCGGCTTCTCCGTGGACCAAGACGTCGAGCCCGAGCTTCTCTTGCTCGCGCACCGCGTGCTCGATTTCGCCGCGCATGCGCACTTCGTACTGGGCTTTTTCGAGCTTGCCGCCGCGAAAATCGCTGCGTGCCTTGCGAATCTCCGCCGTCTGCGGGAACGAGCCAATCGTCGTGGTCGGGAACCGAGGCAGCTGGAAAGCCTTCGCCTGGAGAGCCGCGCGAGCCTTGTATGGTGACTTGCGCTGACCGAGCCCCGGCGCCATCGCGTTAATCGACGCCTGCACGCGCGGATTGTTCACTCGAGCCGAAGCACGGCGGCTCTCGATTGCGCGCGCGTTGTCGGCGAGCTCCGTTTCGACGGCCGCGCGACCCTGATTCAGTGCCTTTCCGAGCACCCTTACCTCGTCGAGCTTCTGCTGGGCGAAGGCGAGCCACGAACGCAGCTCGGCGTCGAGCTTCTTCTCTCCCGCCAGATCCACCGGCACGTGCAAGAGCGAGCAGGACGGAGCGAGCCACAAGCGGTCGCCCAGCTTTCGTTGAATCGGCTCGAGGTAGTCGAGCGCCTTGCTCAGCTCTGCCTTCCAGATGTTGCGACCGCTGACGACTCCCAGCGAAAGCACGCGCCCCTCGGGTAAACTGCCGAGCAGCCGCTCCACCTCGCCTCGCGCGCTGACCGCATCGAGGTGAACGCCGTCGACCGGCAGCGACGTCGCGAGCTCCAGGTTGTCGCTCAAACGGCCGAAGTACGTGGTGAGCAGCAGCTTGCTGCCGGCGCCCTTCAGAGCGTCGTACGCCGTTCGGTACGCTTGCTGCCAAGCCGGAGCGAGCTCGGTAACCAGCGCCGGTTCGTCGAGCTGTACCCAATCGACGCCTTCGCGCGCCAACGTCGCGAGTAGCTCACGGTAAACGGGCAGGAGCTTCGAAAGTAGCGCTAGGCGGTCCGAGCCGTCTTTGGCTTTGCCGAGCCACAGGTAAGTTACCGGGCCGACGATGACCGGCTTGGCCGACACGCCCGCCTGACGCGCTTCGGCCAAATGGGCGAGTAGTCGCGTGGCATCGAGGCGGAAGGTCGTCTGCGACGAGAGCTCGGGGACGATGTAGTGGTAGTTCGTGTCGAACCACTTGGTCATCTCGCCGGCCGCGACGCCGCTGTCCGTATCACCCGCCGCGCGTCCACGCGCCACGCGGAAGTAAGCGTCGAGCGGCTCGCCCTGCCCGGCGCGAGCACGCTCCGGCACGTTGCCGACCAGGAAGCTTGCATCGAGCACCTGGTCGTAGAAGGCGAAGTCGCCGACCGGCACCAGGTCGTGCCCCGCTTGCCGCTGCCAATTCTGCCGCCGCAGGTCGGCACCGAGCGCTTCGAGCTCGGCGTGCCCCAGGGCACCTTTCCAGTGCTTTTCTTGAGCGTGCTTCAGCTCACGCTCGGCGCCGATGCGGGGAAAACCCAGGTTGTGAATGCGAGCCATGTTCTTGCTTCCTTGCTTTGCGAGCCCGGAGCGTAGATCCTCGGAGCCATGAAGAATAATGGTGATTTATCATGCATCAATGACAGGGAGTCATAGATGCAAAGCCGGCTCGAGCGCATTCATTTGAGCCTGCTGCGTGAGGTCGAGCGTCGAGGCTCGCTCACCGAAGCTGCCAAGAGCTTGGGGCTCACCCAGTCGGCCTTGAGCCATACCGTCAAGCGGCTGGAGCATCAGCTCGGGACTGCCATTTGGAAAAAGGAGGGCCGCGGGCTGCGGCTCACGCCGGCGGGCAGCTATTTGCTCGCGCTGGCGCAGCGAGTGTTGCCTCAGCTCGATCACGCCGAATCGGTCGTGGATCAGCTCGCGCGCGGCGAAAAGGGAACCCTGCGCATCGGCATGGAGTGCCACCCCTGCTATCGCTGGCTACTGCAAGTCGTGGAGCCCTACCTACGCGCCTTTCCCGACGTCGATCTGGACGTATTGCAGAAGTTTCAGTTCGGCGGCATTGGGGCGCTGTTCGCTCACGAGATCGACATGCTCGTCACTCCCGATCCGCTTCGGCGCAAGGGTCTACAGTTCGAGCCGGTCTTCGACTACGAGCAGGTCCTGGTCGTGAGCAGGCAGCACCCGTTCGCCAATCGGGCCTACGTCGTGCCGGCCGAGCTCGAGCAAGAGACGCTCATCACGTATCCGGTCGAGATCGAGCGGCTCGATGTTTACAGCCAATTCTTGCTGCCTGCCGGCGCGGTGCCGAAGCGACACAAGGTCATCGAAACGACGGACATCATGCTGCAGATGGTCGCCTGTGAGCGCGGAGTGGCGGCGTTACCGGGCTGGCTCGTCGCCGAGTATCAGTCGCAGGTCGACATCGTGCCGGTGCGGCTCGGCCGGCACGGAATCGCCAAGCAGATCTTTCTGGGCGTACGCTCGGGCGACGTGAAGGTCGACTTCATCGCCGACTTCATCCGGCTCGCGGGGACCAAGCGGCCGACGGCGGCCAAGGTGAAAAAGCGTCGCAAACCCGGCTAGTCGCACGGGCGGTGGGCCTTGCGGGCCAGCTCGAAGAAGGACGCGATGTAATCGATGCCGGCGTCTGCTTCGCGCACGCCGACGTAAATCTGCTTGAAGATGCCGCTGCCGAGCCGAAGGTCGACGATGCCGAGCTGCGCGCTGTACTCCTGAATCAGCCAGCGCGGCAGCGCCGCGACGCCGCGGTCGCTAGCCACGAGCTGCATCATGATGTCGGTGTTCTCGACCATCTTTTGACTTCGCGGCTCGATACCCGCGGGCAGCAAGAACTGCGTGTAAACATCGAGCCGATCGGTAGAGACCGGATAGGTGATCAGCACTTCGTCTCGCAGCTGAACTGGCTCCACGTGCGAGGCGCCGGCCAGCGTGTGCGTCTTGGCCACCACCAACACCTGCTCGTAGTCGAAAACGGGCTCGAAGCGGATCGCGGGTTTGAAGACCGGGTCGGGCGTAACGAGCAAGTCGATCTCGTAGCCCAGCAGCGCACCATGCCCGCCGAACTGTACCTTCTGTTTCACGTCGACCTCGACGTGGGGCCAGGCCGCGAGGAACGGGGCCACCACGTTCAACAGCCAGCGGTAACAGGGGTGGCACTCCATGCCGATGCGCAGCGTTCCGCGCTTGCCTTGCGCGAGTTGCTGCAGGCGCTCCTCCGCCAAGTCCAGCTGGGGCAAGACCTGATTCGCGAGCGCCAGCACGTGCTCTCCGGCTTGGGTCAACCGCAGGTAACGGCCCTCGCGACGCCAAACCTCCATGCCAAGCTGCGCCTCGAGCTTCTTGATCGAGTGGCTGAGCGCGGACTGCGTGAGCGCGAGCGCCTCGGCCGCAGCGGTGAGCGAACCGTGCTTTTCGACCTCTCGGATGATGACCAGGTGAACGCGCTCGAGCATGGGCCCGATGAAGATTACTCATGGAACCGTGAAAACAAAGCGATGGCGTTCATCGGCGGCGGCTGCCAAGTTCCAGCCACGTGTTCCCCGATAGCACCCTCGAGCGTTGCGATCCTGAGCTTTTCTCCGCTATTTCCGCGGAAAGCCAGCGTCAAGAAGACCATATCGAGCTCATTGCCTCGGAGAACTACACGTCTCCGGCGGTGATGGAGGCGCAGGGGTCCCAGCTCACCAACAAGTACGCAGAGGGTTACCCCGGCCGCCGCTACTACGGCGGTTGTGAGCACGTGGACGTGGTGGAACAGCTGGCCATCGACCGCGTGAAGCAGCTGTTCGGCGCCGGCTACGCCAACGTGCAGCCCAACTCCGGGTCCCAGGCGAACCAAGGCGTCTTTTTCGCCCTGCTGCAGCCGGGCGACACCATCATGGGCATGAGTCTGGCCGAGGGCGGTCACCTGACGCACGGCATGTCGCTCAACATGAGCGGCAAGTGGTTCCGCGTCGTCAGCTACGGCCTCGATGCTAGCGAGCAGATCGACTACGACGCGATGGAGCGGCTGGCGCACGAGCACAGGCCCGAGGTCATCATCGCCGGCGCCTCGGCCTACGCTCTACGCATCGACTTCGAGCGCTTTGCGGCGGTGGCCAAGGCGGTTGGCGCTTACCTGATGGTCGACATGGCGCACTACGCGGGCCTGATCGCCGCTGGCAAGTATCCGAGCCCGGTCCCGTTCGCCGACGTCGTCACTTCGACGACGCACAAGAGCCTGCGCGGCCCGCGCGGCGGCTTCATCCTCAGTCGCTCCGAAGAGATCGCGAAGCGCGTGAACAGCGCCATCTTCCCGGGTCTGCAGGGCGGCCCGTTGATGCACGTCATCGCCGGCAAGGCGGTCGCGTTCAAGGAAGCGCTATCGCCCGAATTTCAGGCGTATCAGCAGCAAGTCTTGGAGAACGCCGCTGCCATGGCAGACACGCTCGCTCGACGCGGGTTGCGCATCGTGTCCGGCCGTACCGAGAGTCACGTCATGCTGGTCGATCTGCGACCCAAGCAGCTGACCGGCAAAGAGGCCGAAGCGCTGCTCGGCCGTGCGCACATCACTTGCAACAAGAACGGCATTCCGAACGACCCACAGAAGCCGATGATCACGTCGGGCATTCGGCTCGGCTCGCCGGCCATGACGACGCGCGGCTTCAGGGTTCCGGAAGCCGTCATCACCGCGAACTTGGTCGCGGACGTGCTCGATCGCCCGAGCGACGAAGAGAATCTCGCGCGCGTACGCGCAGAAGTGGCCGCGCTCACCCGCCGGTTCCCGGTTTATGGACGCGCTAGCAACTAGGCAAGTGGTGGGCTACGCGCTTCGCCTGCGAGGCATTCGCGTGCACAGCCATATGGGGGTGAGCGAAGCGGAGCGCGCCCAGGCTCAAGAGCTGGTGGTTGCGGTCGACGTGGTGCTCGGCGGGCACCTGTTCCCGGCGGAGGACGAGCTCGATGGAGCGGCCGATTATGCCGCCGTGGTGCGCGCCGCCGACGTGAGCGCTCGCGAGCGTCCGGACAAATTGCTCGAGACTTTCGCGCTGCGGGTCGCGCGACGAGTGGTCGCGCTGTGGCCCGCGGCAGAGCGGGTGCGGGTCGCGGTGACCAAAGCGCGCGTGCCCGTCATGCCCACGACGGACGAAGCGACCGTGGAAATCACGCTCGCGCTGGCAGGCGCATGAAGCTCACCTACGCGATCGCACCCCCCAACCAGGCGACGCCGACGGAGCGCCGGCAAGCCATCGCCGCCGAGCAATCGGCGCGCATCGCATCACTGCCGATCGACGCGCTTCTGGTCTACGACGTTCAGGACGAAGCCGCGCGCAACGTCGGTCCGCGCCCGTTCCGCTTCATGCCCAAGGTCGATGCGCTGACGTACGCGTTCGACGCGCTGCAACTGGGCGCGCTGCCGCGTATCGTGTACCGAGCCGTGGCGGAGCAAGACGAAGCCGCGCTCCGCGCTTGGCTGGATACGCTGCAAGCGCGCGGCGGTCGCGCGGTCTTGGTGGGCGCGCCGTCTCGCGAAGCGGCACCGCCTCTGACCTTGCCGAACGCGCTCGGAGTTTGCCGGAGCCATGCGCCGCTACTGCCGTTCGGCGGCGTGCTCATCCCGGAACGACACGTGACCCGCGGCGGCGAAGACGCTCGCGTGTGGTCGAAAATGCAGCAGGGCTGCCGGTTCTTCGTCAGTCAAACCGTGTGGTGCGCCGCGACGACCAAGCGCCTGCTCCGCGATCTGCGGATTCGCTTGGAGCAGGAAAGCGGAGCAGCGCCGGCCATCCTCTTCACCCTCAGTCCGTGCGGCTCGGCGCAAACGCTGGATTTTCTGGAATGGCTCGGCGTCGCGGTTCCTGGTCCCGTGAAGCGGGAGCTGTTGGCGGCCAAAGACATGCTGGCCCGATCCATCGACTTGGCGACCGAGACGTTCGCCGAGATCCGCGGCTTTGCTCGGGAGCAGGGCCTCGTCGTCGGCTGCAATGTCGAAAGCGTCACGGCACGAACGGCGGAGGTCGAAGCATCGATCGAGCTCCTTCGGCGCGTAGACCGCATGACTGGTTTTTCTTGGCGCGCGGGCGACGTGACTGAAGCGCAGCATCTCCCGGGGTGAGCGTCGTCGACGGACTGAATGGGCTCGAACTATCCACCTGACCGCTTCCGGCGCACTACCTTGGAAAACAGCCCGCTCCCACCTCCCGACGCCCGTTTCATGCAGCGAGCCAGCGAGCTCTCGGAGCTCGCGTACCGCAGCGGCAAGGGCCGTGATCGCCGACGCTACCGGTGACGGATGACGTCCCCGGACTGGAGCCCGGCGTCGCGCACGACGCGGAGGCCGCCCGACCGAGCAGCCCTAATGCCACCAGTAGCACCGTCTGGTGTTGGCGCCCGCTCGCTACCGCATTGCGCCTGCTCGCCAGGTTAAGTCGGATCGCCGCTCGGCGTCGGCCACAGCGCGTCGAGCTCGAGCTCGATGGCACCG
>DATDEV010000502.1:0-9035 GCA_036522995.1 Polyangiaceae bacterium | reverse complement strand
AAAGGCAGCGTTTGCCCGTAGTAATTCCGAGTACTTTCGTCCGTGAGCGGTTCGAGCTGCGCGCCGGTGAGCTCGAGAATGCTGCGCGCGTGCTCGACGCTCGTGAGCGCCACCAGGTCTCCTGCATCGGGGGGTAAGTCGGCGCACGGATCGATCGGCAACTTGTTGTGCACCAGGACACCCTCGGCGAAATAGTTATGCACCCCCGCGACGCTGATGTTGAACACCGGCATCCGGACTGGAGGCCCCGCCACGAAATAGCCCGTGGCCGTGGCGCTCGATAGCCGACCGTTGCTCGAAAGCGCCAGTAGCTCGGCGTCGGCTCGCAGCTCTCCAGCAGGTAGATAGCGGCCAGCACCCGCGTCGTAGAAGGGATGCTCGGGCGTGGTGACGATGGCGCGCCCGTCGCCGAGCACGAGCTGACCGACGACGCCCTCCGCATGCTGCATGCGCGCCGTGACCGGGCGCGCGACCACCGCTTGCAGCTCCTCGTCGTAGCCCAGCACCTGCTCCCCCACCTCGATCTGTTCGATCGGTCGACGCCCGGCGGGCGTGTCGATCAGGGTACCGGCGCCGAAGCAGGTCACGATCGGCGGATCGCAACAATAGGGTGGGTCGTTTGCTCCACCAGCACTACCTGCCCCACCAGCACCATCCGCCCCGCCGCGCCCCGCCTGGCCAGTCTGCCCTGCCGTCTGCGAGCCGACACGACCGCCGCACGCGCTGGGCAGGATCAAGATCAGGAGGCCCAGCGCTGGCAGCCGCGCGGCTTTCACGCCCTTCCCTCCGCCTCAGCAGGCAACCCAGTCATGCCGTCAGTTTAGCGTCCGCGGCTCCCCCACTCCAGCTCTGAACCAGCGTCTTGCCAGGTTTTTCAGCCCCCGTTACCGCTCGAGCTGCGGCCTTTCAGCGGGGTCACCATTCCAGGAGCTTGACGGTGGCGTGGCCGCCGCCGGTGGTGTTGGCTCCGGGCTGGATCTTGAACGACTCGGGGACCTCGGACCACGACTCGTAGACGCGGCCGCCGACGTAGTAGCGGCGCTGCTCGGTGGGTCCGTTGCTGCCGACTTGGCTCGTTCCCGGAGGTCGTGCGCCGGGCTGCTGCGCCGGCGGCGGTGCCAGCGCGGCTTCCTCGAACAACTGGTAGCTGCGCGAGGGCGGCGCAGCGCCCACGGCAGGCCCGACGCCGACCAACTCGTCACGCCCGTCGCCGTCCACGTCGGCGGTGATCCAGCTCACTTGAAGCGCGAGATGGTAGCTGCCATCGCGCATCATGCTTGCGAGGACGTTGTTGAAGCGGTCGATGATCTGCTGCGCGTTGGGCAGCGCCTTGCGCACGCCGAAGTGAAGGGTGCGCTTGATCAGCGGCGTCTTGCCGACTTCCAGACTCTCAATCGCCCGCTTGGGCTGCTGTTCGAACAAGTACTCGACGAGCAGCGCGTCGAGCAGGATGTAGTCTACCTGGCCGGCGGCCAGCGCGCGCAGGTTGTCTTCCGAGCTTTTGCCGCGCACCAAGCTGAGCTCGCGCGCCTCATCGAGCTGCTTACCGTAGGCGTAGCCTTCGACGACGCCGATGCGCTTGCCGCCCAGCTCCTTCAGCGACCCGGCCGAGACGTCACTGCCCTTGCGACCAACCAGCACCAGGCGATTCTCCAAGTACGGCTTCGAGTAGAGCAGGAAGGTCTCGCGATCTTCGGCCGTCCACAGCGCAGCCGAGCCGTCGAACTTCCCGTCGCGCAGCAGGCCCGTGAGCGCGCCGTCAGGGACGATGCTGGTGGTAGCCGCGTAGCCCGCTCGCTCCAGCGCGCTTTCGACCAGGTAGAGCGCGACGCGCGGCTGCTTTTCGTCACCCGTGAAAGGAACCCAAGGCGTCGACGCCAGCCTGAGATCGTACGAAGGTTGAGCGGGCGGGGGCGACGACGCCGGCGTGCCGCCCGATGATGACGAGCCACAGCCGAGCGAGAGCAACAGCAGGGGGACGAAACCGGCCAACCGACGAGTGAAACGAACGCGCATGACGCGGTTCTAGGCGAGCGCGCCCCGACGAGCAATCGAGCGTAGTATCATCTTCGAGTCTCAGGCTGACGATCGGGGCGGTAAAAGTCGGATGCGCTGAAATCTAGGCGAAACAGCAGCGCGCAGTTGTTCGTCCGGTGAAGCGCGTCGGGGGTGAAGCGCGCTCCTGGAGCGCGAGGATTGAGCTAGTGTCCAGGATTGGGCATCCGCCGGACGCATTACTCCGGTGGCAGCACTCTGGATTGTGCCCCGCGCGACCCGACGCATGACTGGAACGACCGAGCACGAAATCGTTCGGCAGCTGTTTGTTGCCGGGCAAGGCGCGTGGCCCACGCTTCCGCTCGCGTTCGACGCGTTCGCTGCGCACTGTCAGCTCGCGCTGGTGCAGGACGAGGGCCAACCGCTGGAAGGCGCGGATCTGTTTTTGTGCTGCGCCTGCGCCCAAGGCATTCCCGAAGCGCTACGCGCCTTCGAGGCGCACGGCCTGAGTGTCGCCCGCGCTGCGGTGAGCCGCATCGACGCTCGCGACGACTTCGTGCGCGACACGCTGCAAGAGCTGTGGAGCAAATTGCTGGTGGGCACCGACGCCAGGGTGCGCACCTACTCGGGGCGTGGCCCGCTGAGCGCGTGGCTGCGCGTCGCGGCGACCCGCGTAGCGCTGGATCGTCAGCGCGTGACCCGTCGAGGCGACCAGCGTCAAGTCGAGCTGACCGATCGTTTGGCGGCTGCCGAAGTCGACATGGAAGCGGCACTGCTGCGTGCCCGCTTCGGCATAGCCTTCCAGGACGCGCTGCGCGCCTCGATTACCGCGCTTTCCAAGCAGGAGCGAAACGTGCTGCGCATGCACGTCGTCGGCCACTGCAGCATCGACGAAATCGGTCGCGCCTACCAGGTGCACCGGGCCACGGCCGCCCGCTGGATCGAGCGAGCACGCGCCCGCATCTACAGCGAGGTGCGCGACACGCTGTGCGTCGCGCATCAGCTGACGGCCAGCGAGTTTCAAAGCCTGGCCACCCTGCTCGGCGCCGAGCTGGAGCTGAGCCTGGGTCTCGACGCCGACCGTAGCTCGGCGACCATCAAGGCCGCTGAGGCCGAGGGAGCGCAATGACCGGGCCGGCTGCTTTGCGCGAAGCAGTGGACTGCGCCAGTGAGGACGAGGTGCTGGCGTTCGCGGCCGGCCGCCTGTCGCTCGAGCAGCGCCGTGAGCTGCACGCGCACTTCGATGGCTGCCAGCACTGCCAGCAGCTGCTCCATGAAGCGGTGCACGCCCTGGCCACGGCTCGTACCAGCGGCTTCGGCGGCGACGACGACGACGAGCTCACCTGGAGCGCCACCTTTCGTCCGGGCACCATCGTGGGGCAGCGCTACGTGATCCGCCAATTCATCGCGCGCGGGGGGATGGGCGAGGTGTACGAGGCGCTGGACCAGGAGCTGCACGAGCGCGTCGCTCTGAAGACGGTCACCTCGACCGCGTCTGACAACCGGGGGGCCGTGCGCCGGTTGAAAGCCGAAGTACAGCTCGCTCGACGCGTGAGCCATCCCAACGTGTGCCGCATCTACGACTTCGGCACGCACGCGGCGCAGGGCGCGCTGGGGCCGATTTCATTTCTGACCATGGAGTTCGTGGACGGTGAAACGCTGGGTCAGCGCATCCGGGCAGGCGGGGCATTACCGGTCTCCGAAGCTCGACAGCTGGGGCGGGAGCTCTTGACTGGCCTGCGCGCGGCGCACGCGGCTGGCGTCTTGCATCGGGATTTCAAGAGCGACAACGTGATGCTGCGGCGCAGCGAGCACGGTTTTTCGCCGCTGATCCTGGACTTTGGCCTCGCCCGAGCGCTCGATGAACATGCACCCACCAGCAGCGCGAGTCATCGCGGACTGGTAGGCACGCTGGCGTACATCGCGCCCGAACAGTTCGAAGGCAAGCCGCACACGACCGCGGGCGACGTCTACTCGTTCGGCGTGGTCTGGTTCGAGATGCTCACCGGTGAGCTCCCCTTCAAGCCCAGCTCCTCCCCGGCCGTCACCACGCTCGATCGCCTGACTCGACCCCCGGCGCCGCCGAGCAGCGCCAACCCGCTGGTGCCGCCGGATCTCGACGAGCTCGTGCTGCGCTGCTTGCAGCGCACGGAGCAGGATCGCTTCAAGACCGCGGCCGAGGTGCTGGCACGGCTGGACGAGCTCGAGAGTCTCGCACCGCTGCCCCGTCGACCACGTCGCGCTGCGCTCGGTGCGGCTGCTGGTCTGGTGATCGCCGCCAGCGCGTTCGCCGTGCTCGGCGCGCACCAGGTCCAGATCGCGGCCAACCACAAGCGGCCGGGGACGGCTGCGTCCGCGCTCCGGACCTCGCCGCTGCCTACCATCGCGGCGGAAGCAGCGGCCGCGGCACTGCGCGTGCCTACCCCTCCACCGATCGCCACGCCTGCGCCTCCGCCCCTGGCCTCGTCGGCAATGCCCTCAGCGCCGCCGCCGCCGCCCAAGCCCCGCAGCCTCGGCCGGAAACCCAACGACGCCGAGGCGCCAGCGCCTTCGAGCGCCAAGCCGGCCGCTGCCCCCCCGCGGGCCGAGCCCAAGCCTCAGGGCGGCTGGGAAGACCCGTTCGGGCAAAGTGGCTAGCGACTACCCCAGCTGCGTACTGTGCACGAGCAACCGCTCGATGGTGGCTCGACGTCCCGAAACCCCGAGCTTGCGAAACGCGGTCGCCAGTTGATTGGCGACCGTGCGCGGCGACGTCGCGCGCGCCCCGGAGATCTGCGCGTGACTATGACCGGCGATCAGACTGCGCACCACCTCGGCTTCAGCCAGCGAGAGCGGGACCGGAAACTGCAAGTCCAACCTGAGCGCACTGACCACGAAGTACAGCTGACCGTCGATGTGAAGCTCCGACAGCCGGCCGAGCTGGGGGGCTGACTCGGGGCGATGATGCGCGCGCAACGCCATCGTGAGCAGCACCGAGGTTTGCGAGGCTCGGGTCGAGAGACCCATGCTGCGCAAGCAGTCCTGAGCCGCCGCGGTGATCGACGACAGTGATCGCTGGCTGTCGAGCGCTACTACCTTGGGTGCCGTACCGAGCAGCACGCTCTCGAGCACGAGCGCCTTGCGATCATGGAGCGGCACGGGCGGCACGACCGCGGACGCTTGAAGCAGCGCGACATAGCGGTCCTCGGTCGAAAACGTGTCGCGAAACTGCCAGGCCCCGCTGCGCAGCTCTTGCCAGAGCCTGCGCAGCTCGAAAGGGCTGGCGGACTCGACATCTTGCCGAATCGCAAGCGGTCTAAATGATTCTTCAGCACGTGTCATCGCGTTTCTCCCTTCTAGGAAGAAGACGTCGCTCGGGGCGCCAAGTCGCATCGCTTTGTCGAGGGCGCGAAGAGCCGCTACTCGCGCCTGCGACGCCGGGCGCGAGGCGGCAACAGGGCTCGAACAATTGACCATGCCGCGCTGACTCGAGAGCCGGGACTGCTCGGCGAGAGCTCCACTGGGCGCTGCTGAGCGCCCCGTGAAGCCGTGTATCAGGTCGGTCCAGCGCTGAGCACGTCGAGCGAAACGTCGGCGGCGTAGCTGCGGAAGTTCTCGATGAAGCGCTCGGCGAGGATGGCTTCCTGCGCGTCGTAGCGTGCGGGGTCGGCCCAGCAGGAGCGGGGGTCGAGGACGGCGCTGCGAACGCCCGGCACTTGCGTGGGAACCTCGAGCCCAAATCGCCCGTAGCGACGGCAGGGAGCGTGGGTCAGCTCACCGCTCAGGATGGCCGAGACGATGCGGCGGGTCTCGCCGATGGCCATGCGCTGACCCTCGCCGTAAGCGCCCCCAACCCAGCCGGTGTTGACGAGCCAAACCTGCGCACCTGATTCCTCCAAGCGCCGCCGCAGCAAACGCGCGTATGTCCCTGCAGGCCGAGGCATGAAGGGCGCGCCAAAGCAGGTGCTGAAGGTGGGCTCGGGCCGCACCAGCCCTGCCTCGGTGCCGGCCAGCTTGGCCGTGTAGCCGCTCAAGAAGTAGTACAGAGCTTGCGACGCCGACAGCTGCGCCACGGGGGGCAATACACCGAACGCATCGGCCGTGAGAAAGATCACGTGCTTGGGTGCCTGCACGACGGGCGCCGACCAGACGCTATCGAGCGCCTCCAGCGGGTAGGCCGCCCGCGTGTTCTCCGTGACCGAGGCGTCGTCCCAGTCCACGTCGCCGGTCGTGGGCGAAACCACGACGTTCTCGAGCAAGGCCGACCGGCCGTGAACGGCTCGCCAAATCTCGGGCTCGAGCTGGGGCCGCAGTCCCAGCGTCTTGGCGTAGCAACCACCCTCGAGGTTGAACACACCCTCAGCCGACCAGCCGTGCTCGTCGTCACCGACCAGAAAGCGCTCGGGGTCGGCGGAGAGCGTCGTCTTGCCGGTGCCCGACAAGCCGAAGAACACCGCGCTATCGCCGGCTGCTCCCACGTTCACCGCGGCGTGCATGGGCAAGATGCCGGCTTCGGGCAGCGCGAAGTTGAGCAGCGAGAAGACCGACTTCTTGAGCTCGCCAGCGTACGCCGTACCGCCGATCAGCACCGTCCGGCTCAGCAGGTCGAGCACGATGAAGGTGCCGCTGCGCGTGCCGTGCAGCGCAGGGTCGGCGTTGCACTCGGGAGCATGCAGCACCGTGATCGGCTGATCGGACGCGGCAAAGCGCGTCGCGTCCTGAAGTAGCGAGCGACAGAACAGCGCGTGCGCCGCCGACGTCGTGACCACGCGCACGCGTGCGCCCGCGGCGCCTCCGGCGTGCAGATTGAGCTCGTAGCTCGTAGTCGCCTGGAGATGGGCGAGCAGGTGCTCGCTCAAGGCACGAAACGCGTCCGCGGGCAGCGGTCGATTGACCTTGCCCCAGCCGACGGTAGGCAGCGAAGCGGCGTTTGCCACGATGAAGCGATCGTTCGCAGCTCGCCCGGTGTGCTGTCCCGTGCTCATCATCAACGCGCCATCACACGTTTGCCGACATGCACCGCTGCTGATCGCAATGTCACGGAGAGCAGCAGCATCCAGGTCGACTAAGCGCAGATTTCGAGGAATTGCGATTGCGGTAGCAGCCATGCCCCTCTTCAAGAGCATCCGGCATGCCAACTCGCGAGGGTTACACTGTCGGATGCACACACCGAGTCACTCCATCGCACAGCGAGTTAGCGGTAAAGCGAGTTGCCGAATGTCGACGAGTACCGTAAATATTCGACCTTCATGCAACGAGCTTTTCGGCGTCGGACCGTATTTCAATTGGGACTTCCTCTCTTCTATCTCGCCGGCTGCGCCGAAGAGAGCGCCGAGCCTGGCGCCAAACCGGACGACTCCGATCCGGATCCGGAGACGGTCGAAACGCCCATCACGCTGTTCTCCTGGTGGGTGGCTCCGGGCGAGGCCGACGCGCTCGATGCGCTGATCGCGGTGCACAACCTCGAGTACCCGCTGGAGAAGGTATCGAATGCAGCCATCGCCTCGGGCGATCAGGCGCGCGACGTGCTCGAGGCGCAGCTGAAGGGGGGCGAGCCGCCCGACCTGTTCCAGGAAAACGCCTACGATATGGCAAGCTTCCTGCGCGACAATCCCGGCGGACTGACGCCCTTGACCGATCTATTCGAAGAGCTGGGACTGTTCGACGTGGTCGTGCGCGAAGTCATCGCCGACATCACCCTCGAAGGTGAAATCTATTCGATGCCGGTCAACATCCATCGTGAGAACGCGCTGCACTACAGCATGCGTATTTTCGAGGAGCAGGGGCTGGAGCCGCCGACCACGCTCGAGGAGTTCCTGGAGGTGTGCGAGGCGCTCAAGGCCGCCGGCATCACGCCGCTGGCCTCGGCCAATCGCGGCTGGATCCTGCGTATCTTGTTCAACGCCTTGAGCGCGGCTTCGATGGGCGTGGACGCCTTTCGCGACTACTACTCGGGTGCGAGCGAGCTCGACGAGCCGGCCATGCGCGCAGCCATCGAGCTGCTCGGCAAAGTGCTCGATGAATACGTCAACGCGTCCGCGGCCGAGCTCGAGTTCGACTGGACCGACGCGGCCGATCTGGTGCTGAACGGCGAAGCCGCGATGTTCATCCACGGCGATTGGGCCAAGGGCTACTTCACCCAGCAGGGCTGGAAGCCCGGCGAGGGCTTCGGCGTCATCGCAATGCCGGGCACGACCGGGCTCTTTCTCTATGGCGTCGACGCGTTCGCGCTGCCGACGGGTTCACCCCACCCCGAAGCAGCGCTACACTTTCTGCGCACGGTCGCGTCCAAAGCGGGACAGCTTGCTTTCAACGAGCTCAAGGGCTCGAGCCCCATCCGGCTCGACACGATGGTTGACGACCTCGATCCCGCTGGCCGGGCCACGCTCGATGACTTGCGCTCCGCCGAGGTGCGCTTGCTGACGCGCAGCAACGACGCCTGGGATGCCGCGTTGGCCGAGTACGCGATCTCGCGCGACGCCGACGCGCTCCTGGCGGCTTACGTCGACAGCCCGCCCGGCGCTTGAGCCCTGCTCTTGGCGAGCCGAGCCGAGCCGAGCCGAGCGCGTCGAGTCGCCTCTGCCTTCGAACCTCAACCGCAGGTGCCGCCGTCCAGGCAGATACCGCTCTCGCATTCGCTCGGATCCAGGCAGGAGTCCACGCCGGTATCGACGGCGCGCGTGACGTCGGAAGACAGCAGCAGTGTGACGTCCGGACGCTTGGCGTCAGTGCCGACGGCGACGCGGTTGAGGTTGATGGTGGGAAAGCCGGCCAGTCCCAGCCCCACCAGTTTCGTCACCAGCGATTCGGGAATGTCGAACGCACCGGTGTCGGCAACCTCGCAATTGATCTCGCCCTTGGAACCGCCGTGATGCGACACATCCAGCTTGATGCGCACGAGCGAGCCCGCCGACGCCGCAGCGGCCTTCCACGTGAGCGCTACGGCCATGCCCGCGCGCACGGGAATCGGGTCGGGCCCGGTGAGCTCGAGCGGAGCAATGCATTCTGTTTCCAGCGCCACGCCTGAAGCCGAAGCGCTCACGGTCGCCCCCGCCTCACAG
>DATDEV010000501.1:0-11136 GCA_036522995.1 Polyangiaceae bacterium | reverse complement strand
TCGTGCACGTGCACGAACGCCCGCTTGTACATGTCGTGAAAGAGCAGCCGATCGGTGAACTGCTCACCATGGCGCATGTACTCCTGCACGTACCAAGGCAGGCAGACGCACGCCAGGAGCAGACCCAGTCCCGAAAGCTCCACGCGCGTGAGCTCCTGCCACTGCCGGCGCACGCACAGCACGGCGCCGATCACCGCCACCGACAGCACCAAGCCAGGAGCGCCCTTGGCCAGCACCGCGAGCGCCGTGCAGTACCAGGCCGCCAAATACAACAAACGCTTGAGCCGGCGTTCGCCGCGGTTGAGCTGCAACAGGCCGATGAGCGCGCTGCCGAACACCAGCGCTCCGAGCGCGGGCTGGAACATGGCATTGGCAGGCGTGGCTTCGCGGCAGCCCTGGTTGCCCGGTAGACCGCAGTTGCCGAGGCCGGAGCCGGCAAACAGCTCGTCGAGGTGAAAGCGAAAGCCGTAGGGCGGCGCCGCCAGCTGCAGCGTCAGGTTGCGTGACAGCAGGTAAGCGAGCTGGGGCAGCGAGCTCAGCAGCACCAGCCCGAACAGCAGATGGAAGCCCGACACGTTCAGCCGACGCCCGAAGGCCGTAACGCGCACGCTGCTGATCTGCTGCTCGGGCTCTGTCAGCAGAGCAAGCCCGAACAGCGCGAGCGCGGCCGTGAGGGGCGCCACGTACGGCATGTCGGTCATGCTCTGGTGAGAGAGCAGCGCCCAATACGGCATGCAGAGCAGCGCCAGACCGGCCAGAAATCCCGCGCGCTTGCCGGCCGCCCGCGCCACGAGCTTGTTCAGCGCTTGCACCGCAGCCAGGCTCAGCAGCACCACCGGCATGCGCGCCGCCCATTCGGGTTGCGGCAGATGGCCATGCGCGGCGGCCGCCAGCAGCTGGTCCGGTTGGAACTGCACGCCAAGCAACGAAAAGAACAGACCCTGGAGCCAGAAGCTCAACGCCGGCTTGGACCAGAACCAGCCGTCTTGCGCCCACCACAGCGAAAGCCAGTCGTCGCGTGCCAGCATCTCGCGCGCGACCTCCCCGTAATGCGTTTCCCACGGATCGAGCAGCGAGTAGCTACCCAGCCAGGGCATGTAGAGAGCGACGCCGAGCAGCAGCAGCCACACGGCTGGCCGCTGCCATGGCGAGCGCGCGCAGCCGGCCAGCGCCTCGAGCCTTCGGCCGAGCCGTGCCAGCACGACGACGCCGCCGAGCGACGTGAGCGTTACGAGCAGCGGCGCCAGCCAGGCGTGACCAGGCAGCACGCCCGCGACCGCAAGCCGCAGCGCTGTCAGCCAGGCCAGCGTCGCTGCCGCGAGCTCGCCAAGTGGCCCGCGCAGCGCGGCAAGCGTTAGCCCCTCATCAGTCGTGGCTCGGTCGTCGTCGAAGCAGCCCAGGAAGTCGAGCAGCCCCCAAGCGGTCACAAGCGCCGCCGCTCCGCCCCAGGCCACGGCCAGCGGCACGTGGACATCGGTCGCCGCGAGCAGGACCAGCGCCGCGAAGCCGAGCGCCGCGTAGACGAGCGAGCGCGGCCGCAACGGATTACCCGGCGGCAGCGGCGGTTCTTCCACAGCGGCCTCTTCGCCCCAGCGAGCCGAGGCGTCAAGGCTCAGCGCGCGATCCGAGGCTGCCGGCCGGGGCGCTCAGTCGTGGATCACGACGCGATTGCGCCCGGCGTGTTTGGCCGCGTACAGCCGGCGATCGGCGATGCCGATCAGCCCCTCGGGCGTCTTCTCTTCGGCCGACGAAAGCGAAGCGCAGCCGGCGCTGACCGTCACCTTCAGTGGCCCGCGCTCGGTGCTGAGCGTGATATTGGCAATGCGCTCACGAAGCCGATCGGCCACGGCGCCGGCACCCTCGATGTCGATGCCGCGCAGCACCAGCGCGAATTCCTCACCGCCGTAGCGCGCGAACACGTCCTCGCTGCGCACCGTAGCGCGCACCACCTCGGCCAGCTTGATCAGCACGCTGTCGCCGACCTGATGACCGTAGGTGTCGTTGACCTTCTTGAAATGGTCGGCGTCGAAGATCACCAGCGACACGTCAGTGCCGTGGCGCCGCGCATACGACAGCTCGGCCCGTAGCTGGGTGTCGAAGTGCTCGCGGTTGTGGGCGCCAGTCAGCGCGTCGGTCACGCTGGCGTCGTACAACTGGCGCAAGAGCGCTTCCTGGCTCTCGTCGCTGAGCGTGTAACGGAACACGGCGGTGGGGCCGAATTGAATCACGTCGCCGTCGCGCAGCTCGTGGCGCGTGATCTTGGCACCAGCCACGAAGGTGCCGTTGGCGCTGCCCTGGTCCTCGAGCACGTAGTGACTGCCCTCGCGGAACAGGCTGGCGTGGCGGCGACTCACGCCATCGTCGGATAGCCACAGCTCCGATTCCTGGCTGCGCCCGACCCGCATCGGCTCCGGCGAGAGCTGCGTCACGCGGCCGAGCTCCGCGCCGCGCACCCTGACCAGCAGGTGGCGGTCCTTGGACTGCTTACGAGGAGCTTTGAGCTCCTTGAGACTAACGATCGCCGTTCGATCGTCGGTCTCTTCTTCGTAGCCTTCCAGCTTGCGGTCTTCGTTCACTGACGCTCCATCAACCCATCACCGTATCATGTGGGCCGGGGCGGCTCATGCCCTTCTGACGGGGCGGCGAGACGTGCCAGGCGCGCTTCCCAACTATCACGCTGGCCTCGCTCATCGCTAGCGCTGCTCCTATTCAGAACGGTTCGCATAGGAGTTCTTTTAGGGGCGGAGGGTCTGTCGCGTGCTCGTTGGGGCCCGGTCTCGTTAGGGGTTGGGGCCCCAACCCCAACCCCAGCCCCAACCAGGGGCGCTGAACCGACTTGAGGGCCCCCCCGGACCCACATTCAGCAGCCATGTGCGCGCAAAAATACTGACCCGGGAACTTGGGCGGTAAGGGCGTGTCTGCTCTGGACGAGACGTTCGGGCTCGGCGCTGTGATGGCAGCAGCCGGCGACGTCCTTCAATCAACGCGGGCGCGAAAATCGCCCATCAACAGGAGACATCCGTATGGCCTCGCTGCATGCTGCGACTGGCTTTCCAGTCGCCGACGACCGTCGTGTATTTGCTACTTCGAACCACAATCCCTTCCTGAAACCCGCATCGGCACCCCCGCCGCCGCTCCGGCCCGCCAACCAGGCTGCTCAGCCCGCCGCGTCGCTGGAAGTGACGGTGCTGTGGGGCACGAGCGTGCTGGCCGTCGCGCAGCTGACCCCGCCCCGCGCCTATGCGGTGGGAGAGGTGGGAGCCCCCGGCAAGCATGGCATCGGCGCCGGCAAGATCGATTTTGCGCTGGCAGCCGAACGCCTCGGCTGCGCGCGTCGTGAAATCGTTGCGCTGCGCGCTGGTGTCCCGTTCGTGATCTTCGGCGCCGACGAGACGCCGCGAGTGCTCGAGCAGGGTGAGGCAGTCGACGTCGCCAGCACGATCGTGGACTGCGCCGATGTCGGGCTCGGCGCGCGCGGCGTCGAGCTGCGCCAGGATCGCATCGTGATCGTCGAGACGTCGGGCGTGACCTTTCGCGTGGCCGGAACGGAGAAGCTCGAGGTCGTACCGCGCGCCGTTTTGGGCTCAGCCGACCGGTCGTCGCTCACCGCGCTCGGCAGCGCAGCGATCTTGCAGGGCATGCTGGTCGCGTCGCTCGCCTACTTCACGCCCAGCCTGGCGCTGGCCGACGACGCCGAGCTCGATCGCGAGCGTTTGATCCTGATGCAGCAGTACCTGCACGCTCAGGCCGAGCGCGATCGCGAGCAGCAGCCGCAGCCCGCGGCCGAGCTGGGGGGAGAGAAGGGCGCTCCGGCCGCTGGCGCGCAGGGCCCGGCTGGCAAAGCGGGGCGGCCGAATGCTCCGGCGCAGCACGCGCGCATGGGCATCAAGGGCGAGCACTCCGAGCGCATCGTCGGTCGCAACGAGCAGCTCACGGAGGCCTCGACCTTCGGCATGATCGGCATGCTGGCATCGCTCAACGCCAGCAATGCTCCGAGCTCGCCCTGGGGCGCCGAGCTCGCGCTCGGTCCGGATGCGGCAAACGGCACCGGTGAGCTGTGGGGTGACCAGATCGGCGACGTCGCCGGCAGCGGCGTGGGGCTCAGCGGTACGGGCCTGAGCGGCGGCGGTCCTGGTCAGGGCGTCGGCATGGGCATGATCGGCACCTGCATGGGCATCAACTGCTACGGCAACGGCAAGGAGGGCTTCGGGCGCTCGCTGGCGCGCACGGGTCCTGGTCACACCACGCGCGGACCGAGCATTCGCCCCAACGGCAATACGGTCGTGACGGGTCGCCTGCCGCCGGACGTGATTCAGCGCATCGTGCGCCAGAACTACGGTCGCTTCCGGGCCTGCTACGAGGTCGGTCTGCGCAGTAACCCCAATCTCGAAGGGCGTGTAACGGCGCGCTTCGTGATTGGCAGCGACGGCGCAGTCAGCAACGTCTCGGCCGGCGGGGATTTGCCCGACGCTCAGGTGAAGTCGTGCGTGGCGAGCGCCTTCTACGGTCTCTCCTTTCCCACGCCCGAAGGCGGTATCGTCACCGTCAACTACCCGATCATGCTGACACCCGGTTAAGTGGGGCTCCGGCGGTGCCCGCCTCCGCGTGAGAGCGCTTCCGGCCGTAGAGCCGTTCGACATTCGGACGGGCAGATTTTAGGCTGGCGCCGATGAACCGAAAGCGAGTCGGCGCCAGCCTGATTTTAGCCAGCGTGATCGCTGCTGCGCCGGCGCGCGCCGAGGAGTGGACGCGCAAGAGCTTCTTGATGCCCGACGGCTCGTTCGAGCTCACCGGCGATCCGGCGCGGCCGACGATGAGCACCATCAACACCTCGAGCGACGCCTTCGCCCAGCCCGTTACGCTCGCTCCGCACCTGTACTGGGCGGCGTCCGACGACCTGTCGCTCGGCATCTCGCACGAGACCGGGCTGTGCCTGAACGACTGCGACGAGGTCTACAACGACGTCGGCTTCGACATGATGTATTTCCTGGTCGGCTCGCGCAGCTTCGAGCTCGACCTGCACGTCGGCGCTCCGATCAAGAGCTTCGATCCTTTCGTGATGGGCGCGCAGGCCGGCGTGATCGGTCGCGTCAACTTCGGCTCGGTCGTGGCCCTGGTCTTCGACCCCGCGCTCTACGTGGGCTTCACGCGCCGCGACCAGGGCAATCGGGAGTACCTGAGCTTGCCGTTCTGGTTCTATTTCCAGGCAACTTCGGTGATCGTGCCCTTCGTGGGCAGCTCGGTCGCCGAGGGCCCGCTCGATGGGCTGTACGACGACTTCGCGCTGCCCCTGGAAGCGGGCATGCTGTTCGACGTGACCCACGACATCGACGTCGGCTTCTCGTTTCGCTTCCCGCGCTTGGTGGGCGAAAATGGTACGGGCGCCATCAGCAACCTGAGCTTCCTCGGGCGGTTTCGGTTCTGATGCCCCGCTCCCTGCTACATCCCTGGCTGGTGGTGGGAGCGCTGGTATCGCTCTCGGCCTGCGGCGGCGCTGGCCAAAAGCCGCCCGCTGCCCCCAGCAAGAGCGCCGCGCCTGCGCCCGCGCCCAAGCCGCCCCGGGAGCGGCTGCTGGCGGCGCTGCGGGCCGTGGATCGGGCGCCGCCGGTGCTCGACGTGCTGCCCAGCTCGGCGCGCAGCTCGCTCGATGCGCGGCTCGCGTCGCTCACGCCCGAGCAACGCGAGCAGTTGCTCGGTGGGGACCTGGCCGAGAGCATGCCGCTGCTGCACCTGAAGGCTGGTGGCAGCTCGGGCGCTGCGTTGTTCGTGCTCGCCACCACGCCCGCGCCCAGCGTCGAGCTGCCGTTCGCCTTCGAGCTGATGGGTAAGGTGAGCGACGAAGATCGCCTGCGCCTGGTCAAGCTGGCGCACGATCTGGCACAGCGGGCGGCGCTGCATTTCTTGCGCGATCGCGTGCTCGACCTGGCCAACGCGTCGGCGGCCGAGCTGCCCAATCTGCTGGGAGCAATCGAGCGTGTCGCGCTCGCCGCGGAGCGCCCCGACATCGCGCGCCTGGCGCTCGAAGCTTGGGTGGCAGCGGGCGCACCGAGCGAAGTGCTGTACCGACTCGGCGCCGCTTGCGCGTACGACGAAGACGAAAAATGCGTCGACGAAGCGCTCGAGGCCGTTCCGGAGACGAGCCCGGAGCACGCGCGGCTGGAGGGGCTGCGCAAGGCGCTGGCCTCGCGCCGCGATGGCGATCCGATCGTCAGGGCCTGGAGTCTTTTGCGTTTGGGCCGCTACGCTGACGCGCAGAAAGCGCTGTCGCCGGTCGAGGCCAAATCCAAGTCCGACCTGCGGGTAGCGGCAGCGCGGGCAGTGGTGGTGGCTGATGGCAGCGCCTGTCCGGGGCTCCAGCCAGGTGTCGGCTCGCCCGAGCTGTGCGCCGACGCGGTTCTGGCGCGACCTGGCCTGTCGGCGGCGCTGGCCGAGCTCGAGGTCGCCTGGCAGTCGGGTGGAGGGCGCGACGCGGCGTCCATCGAAGCCTACGTAGGGCTGGCGCACGTGGTGCCGTGGGTGACCGAGCTGTCGCTGGCGACCGACGCAGCGAGTCTCGAGCGCAACTTCAACCAGCGCTACCGGGCCCTGGCCAAGGTGCTGGCGGAGCTGCCGAACGAGAAGCCGCTGGCCGTCTTCGCCAGCGCGCTCGACGCCGGCGTGTCGGCGGGACTGCACATGGGGCCCGGCGAGCGGCCACGCATCGACTCGAATCGCCGTCAGGAGCTGTACTTCGCGGCCTTGAGCGTGGAGGCGGCGGCGCCGCGCCTTGCCGTGGGCGCGCTCTTGGCACCCGATCAGCAGGTGCTGCAACTATTGCCCAAGGGGGCGCCCCTCGGACTCGCTCCGGCCTGGGCAGGCCTGATGAGCTGGGAAGCTGCCGGTAATCCGGACCCCGCCGTGCTCGAGGCAGCGCGCTCTGCTTTGGCCGAGCGCCTGACGCTGGCGCCGCGCGGGACCACGGACAGCGCCGCGACCGTGCTGCTGCTCGCCGAGCTCGACGCAGCCGCGGCCCCCAGCGAACGCACGCACGCGGCGCTGGCACAGATCGCTGGCCAGCTCATCGGACAACCGCTGCCGCCCGAGCTCGCGCTGCGGGCCGTGCTCGACGCCGCCGGAGCGCTCGAGCGCATGGGCCGCACCGCCGATGCCCTGGGCGTGCTCAGCAAGGCGGCCGAAATCGCTTCGCTGCCAGGCCCCGCCGGCGAGCTGCTCACACTGATCCGCGCGGAGCAGCTGGTGCTGTCCTGGGACGCCAAGCGCGACCCCGAGCGCAAAGCGCTGAGCAAGGCGCTCGCCGCGCTGCCACGCGGCAGCGCGCCGCCCACGCTGGTGTTCGCGCTCGGCGCCTGGGGCAGCGCCAAGGCGCTACGTCAGGGCAAACTACCGCCGAAGGCGCTGCTCGAGGAGCGCATCGGCCAGCGCGCCGCCGAATCAATGGCGCGCGGCACGCTGCGCGGCACCAGCGTGTCGCTGCGAGTGTCGTACACCTTCCGCAGCGGCGTGGTGCCCGAGGTGACCTTCGAGCCGATGTTCGTGCCGCTGGTCCGCCCCGACCTCCTCGCCAAAGCGATCCAGTAACGCAGCTGCCGCACCGTAACGTCTCAGCCAGCCCCAGATTTTTTCACAGGGAGATCGGGAGATCGGGAGGCTTACTCGCGGGTGAGGCGCGAAATCTCTTCTTTGATCATCGCTTCGGCGAGGGTGGGAACGACTTCCCACACCACCTTTTCGACGACCTCGCGCGAGAGCGCGAGCACACCTTCGACCTGCGCTGGTGTCAGGCCCAGACCACCGAGCTTGCTGGCAAAGTCAGCGTGCGCCCCGTTGCCACTGGCAACCGGTGCCGGCGCGGCCGCAGGCGCAGGCGCAGGCGCCGCGTAGCCAGCTGCAGCGGTGCCGGGAGTCGTCGGCGCGCGCGAGCCGAACGGCGACGAGCTGCCGAGCGGTTTGACCGGGGGCGAGGCGCTAACCTGCGCGGGCACGGGCGTGCTGCCGTAGGCCAGCGTCTGAACTCGCTGGCGAACGGCGTCGGGCTTGGCGGCCAGCGGTTGGGTGCTGGGTTGGGCAGCGACTGGTGCCTGCACCGGCACGGGCTGCACGACGGGTTGGGCACCGCGCTTGGCCAGCGTCGTGATCTTGTCGATCAGCTGCTGGGTGTCGAACGGCTTGTCCATGAAGTCGTCGGCACCGGCGGCCGCGCCGCGCGCCTTGTCGTAGGGCTGCGCCTTGTTGGAAAGCAGCACGACTACAGTGGAGGGTGAGGCACCCTTTATCTGACGACACAGGTCGTAGCCGTTGGTGCCTTCGAGGGCGGCATCAACCAGCGCGACCTGTGGCCGCTCGGCCTGTGCCTTCGCCACCGCATCCGCGGCATCGGAAGCGGCCACGGTCTTGAAGCCTTCGCCAGCAAAGGTGATCTCGATCACCTTTCGCATGGTCTTGCTGTCGTCGACGGCCAGCAGGGTGGTGGTCACGCATCCTCCAAAAGAGCGGTCACAAGCATCAACCTAGTCCGGATTTTCGCCGGACCGAAATCATCTGCGGCCCATCCAAAACTGTCAAGGATTTCGCCAAGCTGGGCGTGGTGCGCTTAGGTAAGTACGGCGCTGGGTCTCCCTGGTCGTGGCCCCGGCGCCGGCCGCTCGCGGTCGCTGGTCCGCCGCAGTGGCCGATTGCCGCACGGATGGCCTGCGGTTTGACCTGGGGGCGGGGAAGAGGCCACATTCGAGGGGTGAGCAGCCTACCGAAGCGAGCGCGCTCGGTCCTGTACGCAGCCGTGACGGAATACATCGCGACTGGCGAGCCGGTCGCCAGCCGCCTGATCACGAAAAAGTACGGCTTCGACCTGTCGGCGGCGACGATTCGCAACGTGCTCGTCGATCTCGAGGAGGCCGGCTACCTGAGCCAGCCCCACACGTCGGCGGGTCGCGTTCCCACCGAGGCAGCCTACCGGCTGTTCGTGGACGCGCTGATGGAGGAAAGGCAGCTCTCGGACGAGGAGCGCGCCGACATCGACGGTTGGTTCAAGGCGCTGCCGGTCGGGACGGATCTGCTGCGTGAAGCCGCCCGCCGTCTGTCGCGCCTGTCGGGAGCTCCGGCGCTGCTCGTGCGCGCCAGCAGCGAGACCCGCACGCTGCTCAAGCTGCGCTTCATCGCTACCCGTCCGGGCGAGCTGCTGGCGGTGATCGTGTTCTCCGACGGTACCGTCGAAAATCGCTTCTTGCGCGTGGACGCTTCGGTCAGCGACGCGGATCTGGAACGCATCCACAATATGCTCGAAGAGGCCGTGTCTGGCCGCACGCTGGTGGCGGTGCGTGAGCATTTCATGAGCGCGGTGCGCGAGCAGCACGACGAGCTGGGCGCGCTGCATCACAAGGGCCTGTCGCTGGTGCGGGCAGCGGCCGAGGGCGCCGCGCGTGGGCTCAGCATCGAAATCGAGGGCCAGGCCCGGCTGCTGGAACGCCCGGAGTTTGGTGACGTGGGCAGCGCTCGCGAGCTGCTGCGCGTGCTCGAAGATCGCGAGCGACTGCTGTCGCTCCTGGACTCGGCGCTCGCCTCCGACAATGTGCGCGTGTTTCTGGGCGAGGAAGCCGCGCAAGCCGTCGGTTGTCCGGTCAGCGTCGTCGCCGCGCCGTTTCGCGAAGAGGATGGCGAACGCGCCGGTGCGCTCGGTATCATCGGGCCCGCGCGCATGGACTTTCCGTTCGTCGTGCCCCGCGTGAGCGCCGCCGCCGAGGCCATCAGCATGGCCCTGGCCAGGCTCCAGACCAGCAAGCCTCGCACCGAGTAGGTGCGTCCGGGGCAAGAGGCGGGCTATGCTGGCCGGATGGCCCAGGTGCCCCCGCTCGCGACGGCCGTGGAACAACGCGCGATCGACCGCGCGCTGGCATTGGCATTGAAGGAGGATCGCGAGGGCGCGCTGCGCATCGCGGCCGGGCTGCTCGCCGACGAGCCACTCGGGGCATTCAACACCTTCGTCACCGCCTGGCTGCTCGGCGACCTGGGGCGCGCCGCCGAGCTCGAGCTCGGGCTGCGCGCGGCGCTGGAGCGCGCGGTGTTCGACGGCAATTTGCCGCTGGCGATCGCGGCTTACGCGCTGCTGCGTGGCGCCGACCTCGACGCCGAGCCCGGACTGGAGAGCATGGCGGCGTCGTTCGCCAAGGGCTCGAGCCGCCTGTCCGCGAAGCGCGGTGGGCCACCGCGCATGGCCTCCCCCGTCAACGAGTCGTCGCCGCTCGACGCCGAGCTGACGGGCGACGCGCTGCTCGATGCTGCCGCCAAGAGCCTGCAGGCGGCCAAAGCGGCGCAAGACGAAGCCAGCCTGAGCGAGATCGCGGCGCCGGTGAGCCCGCAAGTGTTGTTTTCGGCGCTCGACCCGGACAGCTTCAAGGCGACCGTAGCGGCCTTCGAGGTGCGCTTCGTCGGGACCGCTGAGGCCCTGGTCGAGGAAGGCAGCGTCGGCGATCAGGCCTTCATCGTCGCGCGCGGCGAGCTCGACGTGTCGAAGAAGTCGATGAAGCTCGGTGGCGCGCCGCTGGCATTGGCGCGGCTCGGCAACGGGGCGCTGTTCGGTGAAATGGCGCTGCTCTCGTCGGCCCCGCGCACTGCCACGGTGAGCGCGTCCCGGCCGAGCGTGGTCCTGGCCGGGAGCAAGGCCGCGCTCGATCACGTGGCGGCCAAGGCACCCGAGGTGGGGCGCGTGTTCGCCGAGTTCTGCCGGCGCCGCATGCTCGACAACCTCGTCCGCACCAACTTCATCCTGAAATCGGCCAACCCCTCGGAGCGCCCCGCGCTCATCGAACGCTTCATGGTCAAGCAGTTCAATGCGGGCGATCACATCATCACGCAGGGCGCGCCCCCAGACGGCTTGCACATCGTGGCGCTCGGCGAGGTGGACGTGGTGCACAAGGACAAGGACGGCAGCGACGACACGCTGGTCGCGCGACTCGGGCCGGGCGAGGTGGTGGGGGAGGTGGCGCTGATCTTGTGCCGTTCGGCCATCACCGACGTCATCGCGCACCATCCGACCGTCACGCTGTTCCTGCAGCGTGACCGCTTCCTGGGGCTGGCGCGCGCCCATCCCAAGGTGTTCGTCGAGCTCTACGAGCTGGCCGTGCATCGCGATCAGGAGACGGC
>DATDEV010000500.1:0-5801 GCA_036522995.1 Polyangiaceae bacterium | reverse complement strand
AACGCCACGAGACCGAGACCGAGACCGAGACCGAGACGAATGACGATCTTGAACGCAAGGCAACTCCGCGCCAAGCGCAATCACCTCTCGACACATCGCTTACGCTTTCCCGAAACACGCGCCGCCGCTCGACTCGTGAGTTGCCGCCAAGCCCGATTGGCTTTTCAGATTCTTTCGATTGGCAGGAAGCTCCAAACTGGAACCGGAACCAGGACCGAGCAGTCGCAGCCCCGCGCTCCCCAACTTCGCGTTCCGGCACCCCTCCGAAAAAGTGCTTACCCCCGTCCAATCTCGTTGCAAGTCGCGCGCCGCGCCGCGGCGGAGAACAAAACACGCGGCGCTCGGCTTTCAGCGGGCCCCGTGAGCCATTTTGAGGTAGGGGCAGGGTGGATGATCGGGCAAGAGACGATTGACCGTGTCCGACGCGAGACGAAGGTCGTCGAGCTGATCGGAGAGACGGTCAGGCTGCAGCGCCGCGGCCGCAGCTTCACTGGCCTGTGCCCCTTCCACAAAGAGAAGACGCCGAGCTTTCACGTCAACGCCGAGCGCGGCTTCTATCACTGCTTCGGCTGTCACGCCTCCGGCGACGCGATCAAGTTCGTGCAAGAGACCGAAGGGCTCGACTTCGTCGAAGCGGTGCGGTCGCTCGCCGAGCGCGTCGGCATCGACGTGGTCGAAAATGAATCCGACGCCGAGCGCCAGCAACAAGCCGAGCTGCGCCGCAAGCAGCAGGAGCTCTACGACCTCGGGGATCGCGCCGCCGAGTACTTCGAGCGCATGCTGCGCGAGCACCCGCTGGCCGAGCACGCCCGCGCCGAGCTCGCGCGCCGTGGTCTCACTCCCGAGGCCCCCACCGATGCGGTGGCCGATGCGCTGCAAGCATTCCGCCTCGGCTACGCGCCTTACGGTTGGGACGGGCTGGTTCGCTTCCTCAAGGAGTCAGGGCTTTCGGCGCGCGCGGCCGAGACGGTCGGACTGCTGGCGCCACGCAAGACGGGCAGCGGTCATTACGATCGCTTCCGCCACCGCTTGATGTTCGCGGTCATCGACGTGCAGGGCCGCGTAGTGGCTTTCAGCGGGCGCGCGCTCGAAGAGCCGACGCCAGAGGAGCTGCGCGCCAAAGGCTTGGAGTCGATGGGCACTGGCACCGGCGAAGCGCCAGCCAAGTACGTCAACTCCCCCGAGTCACCGGTTTACCGCAAGCGCGAGGCCGTCTTCGGCCTCTACCAGTCGCGCCAGGCCCTGCGCAGCGGCCAGCCCTGCCTGGTCGTGGAGGGCAACTTCGACGTGGTCAGCCTGCACGCGCGGGGCATCCGCAACGTGGTCGCTCCGCTCGGCACCGCCTTCACGCTCGAGCAGGCCAAGCAGATCCGTCGTTTCACCGGCGAGGTGGTGTTGATGTTCGACGGCGACTCGGCCGGAAAGCGCGCCACCAACGCCTCGCGTGAGCCGTGCCAGCAGGCTGAGCTCACTGCCAAGGTGGTGTCTCTCCCTGTCGGCAAGGATCCGGACGACTTCGTTCGCGAACAGGGAGCCGCGGCGGTCGAGCGGTTGACCAAAAACGCCCAAGGCATCCTCGAGTACCTGATCGACATCGCGCTGCCGGAAGATCTGCGCAACGAGGGCGGCGAGGCTCGCGCCAAGCGCGTGAACTACGTCAAAAAGCTGCTCGCCGAGGAGAAGGATCCGCTCGCGCGGCGCTTCGGCCTCGACTTCGCCAACAAGCTGGTCGCGCAGCGGCTCGGCGTGGGCGGCGACAACGGCATCACCCTCGAGACGCTCGAGCGGGCCCTGTCCGCGGCGGCGTCCCGACCGCCCTCCGCCGGCAAGCCGGCTCCGCCGCCGCCCCATCGCGCCCGGTCGCGCGACCGGCGCCAGGAGCTCGGCCTGGAGGTGCTGGGGTCGCTGCTCGACTTCCCGGAGCTCGCAGATGACCCCCTTTCGCTGGCGGCGGCGGCTGTGGTCGACGGCGACGTGGCGCTAGCTTTTGCCGCGGTGCGTCAAGGGATTCGCGAGGGCAGGCTCGAGAATCCTGAAGATGTGCTTGCGAAGCTTTCGCCCCCGATCCATCCATTCGCCCTCGCTCGCCTTGCGGCCCCGCGGCATGAACGCCTCGAGGACGCTCGGGTCGAGCTGGTGGATAACGTGACGAAACTTCAATCACTCGAGCTCAAGCGGGAAAAGTCTGAAGTGACGGAAGAGCTCGAGGCGCTGCAGCGCATTGGTGACCCCAAACAAGAAGATGCGCTGCTGCAGCAGATTTACGAGAAAGCTCGACGCGCTCGAGAGCGCGAGCACGCATAGCGAGGTTCAGAGTGGGATCGAAAAAGTCGGACTCGCCCAAGAAGACGATCGCTGCCGCTGCCAAGCAGCCCGCACCGCCGAAAGGTAAAGCGAAAGCGTCGCCACCAGCCAAATCGAACGGAGCTGCCGCCAAGGCCGCCCCGCGCGACGAGGACGACGATGACGAAGAGGCAAGCTCTTCGTTCCCGCCGCCAGCCGGAGGTAAAGCCAACGGCAAAACCAAAGAGCAGCTGATCAAGCTCGGCAAGAGCAAGGGGTTCCTCACCTACGACGACGTGCATGAAGCGTTGCCAGGTGAGGAGACCGGCCCCGATCAGATGGACGATGTGCTGAGCGCCCTCGACGACGAAGAGATCGAAGTCGTCGACGACGCCAGCAACATCAAGATCGCACCGCACCTGCGCGGCGGCGAAGAAGAAGGCGCGGCCAAGCCGGCTGCCAAAGCCGAGGCCGAGGAGACCGATTCGGTCGCCCCGGCGCCCAGCGCCGCCCGCACGGGCGACGACGAGTACTTCAAGAGCAACGACCCCGTGCGCATGTACCTGCGCAAGATGGGCAGCGTGGCGCTGCTCACCCGCGAGGGCGAGGTCGAGATCGCCAAGCGCATCGAGGAGGGCGAGAACGAGATTCTGTCCGCCATCTTGAGCAGCCCGGTGGCTGTGCGCGAGATCATCGAAATCGGTGAGCGCCTGCGCAATCACAAGATCCGCGTCAAGGACATCGTGCGCGATGCCGAAGACGAGGAGCACGAGTTCGACGAGGAAGAGGCGGACCGCCGCATCATCCGCCTGATCGATCGCGTCAAGCGCCTGGACAAGAAGAACGGGGAGCTAGTCGAAGAGCGCAAGACCGCCGTCGAGGTGCGTCGCAAGCTGATCGACAAGGAGCTGTCGGAGAACAAGAAGGAGCTGGTCAAGACGCTCCAAGAAATGCGGCTCAACAAGAAGACCATCGACAAGATCGTCGCCAAGCTGAAGGCGATGATCGACCGCGTGCACCGCGCACAGGGTCGCGTGTTCGAGCTCGAGCGCATCACCGGCATCGGTAAGACCGAGCTGAAGAAGATGATGCGCGAGGCCAAGGACGACCCCGAGGCGTTCGCGGCACTGGCTCGCAGGCTGAACATCGATGTCGCCGAGCTGGACATGATGGACGAGACCTTGAAGAGCGCGCAGAAGGGCGTGCGCAAGGTCGAGGAAGAGCTGAAGATCGACGTCAGCGAGATGCTCAAGACCTATACGGCGATCCGTACGGGTGAGCGTCGCGCCGAGCGCGCCAAGGCGGAATTGGTGGAAGCCAACCTGCGCTTGGTGGTGTCGATCGCCAAGAAGTACACGAACCGCGGCCTGCAGTTCCTGGACCTGATCCAGGAGGGCAACATCGGCTTGATGAAAGCCGTCGACAAGTTCGAGTACAAGCGCGGCTACAAGTTCAGCACCTACGCCACCTGGTGGATCCGCCAGGCCATCACCCGCGCCATCGCCGATCAGGCCCGCACCATCCGCATCCCGGTGCACATGATCGAGACGATCAACAAGCTGATCCGCACCTCGCGCTACCTGGTGCAGGAGTTCGGCCGCGAGCCGACCCCCGAAGAGATCGCGGAAAAGATGGAGCTGCCGCTCGACAAGGTCCGCAAGGTCTTGAAGATCGCCAAGGAGCCCATCAGCCTCGAAACGCCGATCGGCGAAGAGGAAGACAGCCACTTGGGCGACTTCATCGAGGACAAGAGCGTGGTGAGCCCGGCCGAGGCCGTGATCAACATGAACCTGTCCGAGCAGACCCGTAAGGTGCTCAAGACGCTCACGCCACGCGAAGAAAAAGTGCTGCGTATGCGCTTCGGCATCGGCGAGAAGAGCGACCACACCTTGGAAGAGGTCGGTCAGGACTTCGAGGTCACGCGCGAACGCATCCGCCAGATCGAAGCCAAGGCGCTGCGCAAGCTGCGTCACCCCAGCCGCAGCAAGCAGCTCAAGAGCTTCATCGAGAGCTGAGCGGCTTAAGAAACGACGCGCCAAGGGCGACCCGGTCACCGACCAGGTCGCCCTTGCTGCTTTTGTCAGGGCGGAGCTAGAAGCTGCCGCCTACCGTCGAGCTAACGCCGCCCGTGCCCGGGCTGCCGCCGTTCCAGCTCGAGCCGCTAATGCCGCTGTTGCCACCGAAGGTACTGCTGGCGCCGCCGAAGGTGCTGCTGCTGCCCGCGAAGCTGCTGCTGGCGCCTCCAAGGCCACTGCCCTCCGGCCCCCCGCCGCTGGTGCGACTCGCGGAGCCTGCGTCACCACCGCTCGCTGTGGCGCCCGTGCCGATCACGACGACCGGCCGCGGATTGCCGGTCTCACCCCCGACCGGCGGCGGCGCTGGACGGTCCCCGTCGCCACAAGCCAGAAAATTGAGCCCTACCAGCGCGAAGAAGCAGGCCAAGGCGTGCTGACGAGGAGGTCACACCGAGCCGCCAAGCAACGCGTATGCCAACGCTCGTGGCACGCGTCGTGCTTGAAATCGGGTCGTTACACGGGCGTGCTAAGCCAGGAGAATCATGAGCGACAAGACCAAGCAGGCGAAGTCCGCGCAGGCCGGCGCGGCGCGCGCGCACGGCTTCGATGGAGCCGGACACATGGATCCTGCGCACGCCGAGCGGCTGCTCGCGCTGGCGCGCGAGGGCAAGGACACGGCCGAAGCCAATGCTTTCGTGGCCGACCCGGAAACGGACGACGACCTCGCCGAGGAGCTGGCGGAGGCGGCGGTAGCCAGCATGAACAGCGGTGAGGACCAGCTGGGCCGCGACCTGGAGGCCGTCGTCGATGAAGAGCAGGGCGGCCCGTTCGTGGAGTCGTCGGGCAACACCGAGTTCGCCGGCGGCACCGACGAGTCGAACATTGCCGAAGCGACGCGCGAGCCGTTTCCAAAGACCTAGCTACTTGCCGTCGGCGGCGCGCTCGAGCGCGGCGATGTCGAGCTTCTTCATACCCAGCATCGCTTGGATGGCCCGACCCGCGCGCTCGCGATCGGGGTCGGATAGCAGGCGCGGCAGAACGGTCGGCACGATCTGCCACGAGACGCCGAATTTATCCTTGAGCCAGCCGCAGGGCTGCTCGGAACCACCCTCGGTGAGCGCGTTCCAGTAAGCGTCGACCTCGGCTTGCGTCTCGCAGCTCACGAACAGCGAGAAGCCCTGCTCGAACTTGAAGCTGGGGCCGCCGTTGAGCGCCATCATCTCCTGGCCTGCCAGCTCGAACGTGACCGCCATGACCGTGCCGCCCGGCCCAGGCGTGCGGCTGGTGATCTTCGAGCCCGCGAAAATCGACGTGTAGAGCAGGGCTACAGCCTCGGCTTGGTCGTTGAAGGTGAGAAAGGTGGTGATTTTCTTCTGCATGGGTTGCTCCTGGTGGATGCCCCGCGGGGGGCCTACTGCTGAGTCGGAGCCGTTGCGGCCCGCTCGACATGATTCGCAGATTTTTCTCGCGGTCGCTTTTCAACGTCACTGTGCAAGGCGCGCG
>DATDEV010000499.1:0-5125 GCA_036522995.1 Polyangiaceae bacterium | reverse complement strand
GCTGAACCGGGCGGTGGCGGTGGCCATGGCCGACGGTCCGGCGGCGGGCCTGGCGCTGGTCGACGCGCTGGTGAGCGAGCCAGCGCTCGAGAGCTACCACCTGCTCCCGAGCGCGCGCGCCGATCTGCTCGAACGCCTGGGGCGCCTGTCGGAGGCCCGCGTCGAGTTCGAGCGTGCCGCGCAACTGACCCGGAATGCACGCAGTCGCGAGCGGTTACTGGCGCGAGCGGCGCGCTGCGCCGCGAGCTGAGAAAAAATCGCACCCGCCCCGTCGATCGCGGGCGCGCTCGCGTGACGACTGGTTGGAGCCGCCGAGCGACTCGCCCCGACAGCCTCAACCAAGGATCAAGCCATGCGATTTCTCTGCATCTATCGGCCCGGTACCCCCGAAAGTCACACTCCCCCCACGCCCGAAGAGCAAGCCAGCATGGGCCAGCTCATCGGCGATATGGCCAAGGCCGGCGTGCTGCTGGCCGTGGAAGGCTGCCTGCCCAGCAGCTACGGCGCCCGAGTTCGGTTGCAAGACAACGGCAAGTACAGCGTCACGGGCGGTCCCTTCCCGGAGACGCAGGAGCTCATCGCCGGCCTGTGCCTCATGCAAGTCAAGTCGAAGGCGGAAGCTCTGGAGTGGACCAAGCGCTTCTTGAGCGTGGTCAAGGACGGCTACTCGGAGGTGCGCCAGCTTCACGATACGCCGGCGGCCTGAAGCGGCGGCGTGTGCGCTCGCTTGCGCGCTCGCCGCGCCGCCCATTGCTCGCGCCAGCCCTCGAGGTACAGGTAGAAGACGGGTGTCACGTACAACGTGAGCAGCTGCGAAAACAGCAGCCCGCCCACCACCGAAAGCCCCAGTGGCTGGCGCGATTCGGCGCCTGCCCCGAGCCCGAGCGCGATCGGCAGCGTACCCAGCAGCGCAGCCATGGTCGTCATCATGATCGGGCGAAAGCGTACCAGGCAGGCGTCGAAGATGGCCTGTTCGGCGCTGACGCGCGGGTCCTTGCGCGCCTCGATGGCGAAATCGACCATCATGATGCCGTTCTTCTTCACCAGCCCGACCAGCAGAATTACCCCGACGAAGGCGTAGACGTTGAGGTCGACGCCGAAGATCAGCAGCGTCACCACCGCGCCAAAGCCGGCGAACGGCAGCGCCGAAAGGATGGTCAGCGGGTGGAGCAGGCTCTCGTACAAGATGCCCAGCACCAGGTAGATGACCAGCACCGCGATCAACAGCAGCGCGCCCAGGCCGCGCAGCGAATCCTGATAAGCTTCCGCCGAGCCCTGGAAGGCGCTGTTGATGCGTTCGGGCAAGATGCGCCGGGCCGCGTCGTTGGCAGCGGCGACGGCCTCGCTCAGCGAGTGGCCCGCCTGGACGTTGAACGACAGCGTCGCGGCCGGTAGCTGGCCAGAATGGCTGACCGTGAGCGGGCCGGTGCTCTCCTCGAGCTTCGCCAGCGCTGCTAGCGGCACGAGCGCGCCGCTGTCCGAGCGCACGTACAGGCTGCCGAGCGCAGCCGGCTCGCGCTGCGTGCGCGGATCCAGCTCCAGGATCACCTGATAGGTGTTGTTGCTGGCAAAGATGTTGGAGACCTGCCGCGAACCGTACGCGCTGTAGAGCGTGTCCTCCACACGCGCGACCGAGACGCCCAGCTCGGCGGCGCGTTGCCGGTCCACCTGGACACGCAGCTCGGGATTGCTCAGCTGCACGTCGGTGGTCACGTCCTTGAGCACGCTCGATTTGGACAGCTCGAGCGCCAGCTTGGGTGCGTACTCGTAAAGCAAATCGGTGTCGGTGCTCTGCAGCGTGAGCTGGTATTCGCTCTTCGTCACCCGCCCGCCCAGGCGAATCGGCGGCGGCACTTGCACGAAAGCACGCAGGCCCGGCACCTCGCCCATCTGCTTGGAGAGCTGGCTGGCGATCTGGTCCGCGCTCTGCTCGCGCTCGGCGCGCGGCCTGAGCCGGATCAGGAAGCTGCCCTGATTACTGCCGCTGCGTCCGCCTCGCGCGCCCACGTTCGACATGAAGGCTTCCACGTCGGGGTGCTGGCGCGCGATCTCGGCCACCTGCTGCTGGCGCGCCGCGAGCGCCTCGTAGGAGGTGCCCTGGGCCGCCTCGGTCGTGACCGACAGCTGGTCAGTGTCCTCGGTCGGCAAGAAGCCCTTGGGCATGCGCACGAACAGCAGCACCGTCACGGCCAGAATCACGAACGAAAAGAGCAGCGTGAGCCGGCGGTGCGGCAGCACCCAGGCCAGCGTGCGCCGATAAAACTGCTGCTGGGCGTCGAAGGCTCGCTCGATGGCCCGGTAGACGCGCCCTTGCTTCTCGTCCTGATGACCCGCCTTGAGCAGGCGCGCCGCCATCATCGGCGTGAGCGTCAGCGACACGAACGCCGAGACCAGGATCGACACCGCGATGGTGACTGCGAACTCCCGGAACAAGCTGCCCAGGATGCCGCCCATGAACAAGAACGGCACGAACACCGCCACCAGCGAGATGGTCATCGAGACGATGGTGAAGCCAATCTCGCGCGTGGCATCCAGCGCCGCCTGCAGCGGCGGCTTGCCCAGCTCGATGTGGCGCACCACGTTCTCCAGCACCACGATCGCGTCGTCGACCACGAAGCCGACGCTCAGCGTGATCGCCATCAGCGACAGGTTGTTGAGCGAGTAGCCGAGCAGGTGCATCACCGCGAAGGTGGCCAGCATGGCCAGCGGCATCGACAGGCTGGGAATCAGCGTGGCGCTGAGCCGGCGCAGGAACAGGAAGATCACCAGCACCACCAGCCCCAGCGTGCCGAGCAGCGTGAGCTCCACGTCGTGCACCGACGCCTTGACCGTCTGCGAGCGATCGAAGATCACGTCCAGGTCGACCGAGCCGGGCATCTCCTGCCGAAACGCCGGCAAGAGCTGCATGATCTCGCGGACCACCTCGACCGTATTGGCGCCGGGCTGTTTCTGGATGCCGAGCACGACCGCGCGGCGCTGGCCGCTCGGATCACCGCGCCAGGCGGCGGTCTTGTCGTTCTCGACGCTGTCGAGCGCTCGCCCCACGTCCTTCACGCGCACGGCTGCGCCATTGCGATAGGCCACCACCACTTCCTCGTAGGCGGGCGCGCTTTCGAGCTGGCCGTTGGTTTGGATGGCGAAGGCGGTGCGCGGGCCGTACAGGGCGCCGGTGGGCAAGTTGACGTTCGCGCCTTGAATGGCGCTGGCAACGTCGTCGAGCCCGATGCCCAATGCGGCAAGCTTCTGCGGATCGGCCTGCACGCGCACGGCGTACTTCTGCGAACCGAACACGTTTACCTGAGCGACGCCGCGCGTCTGCGAGATCGTCTGCGCCAGCCGCGTCTCGGCGTACTCGTTCACCGCGTACAGCGGCAGCGTGTCCGAGCTGAGCGACAGCAGCAAGATCGCCTGATCGGCCGGATTGACCTTCTTGTAGCTGGGGGCCTGAGGCATGTCGCGCGGCATGCGAGGAATGGCCCGCGAGATCGCCGCCTGCACGTCCTGCGCCGCCGAGTCCAGATCGCGCCGCAGGTCGAACTGCAGCGTGACGTTGGTGGAGCCGAGCGAGCTATCGGAGCTCATGCTGGCCATCCCGTCGATGGCCGAGAGCTCGCGCTCGAGTGGGGTGGCGACGGAGGCGGCCATGGTCTCGGCGCTGGCGCCGGGCAGCGACGCGCTCACCTGAATGGTCGGAAAGTCGACGTCCGGCAGCGCCGCGACAGGCAGCTTCAGGTAAGCCATGAAGCCGAACAGCAGGATCGCCACCATCACCAGGCTGGTGGCCACCGGACGCAGGATGAACGGCGACGAAACGTTCATAGGCCTTCCGGACGCTTCTCCTCGGCGCTGACGCTGGCGGCCAGCTTGGCGCTCGGCGCCTTGATGCTCACCTTGCTGCCCTTGCGCAAGCGCAGTTGGCCGTCGGTCACGACCCGCTCGCCCGGCTGCACGCCACTACCGAGCAGCGCCAGCGTGGAGGTGGTGCGCAGCACCTGCACCGGACGCGGCTCGGCGCGCCCGTCCGGCCCGATCACGAACACCAGGTTGCCCGCCTGCGAGCGCTGCAGCGCCGCCTCCGGCACGACCGTGGCCTGGCGATCCACGCCCAGCACCAGCGCCACCTCGACCGACGCGCCGGGCCAAAGCTCCTGGCCGGCGTTCGGGAACGAGGCCTTGAGCATCACGGTGCCGGTCGTGATGTCGACGGTGTTGTCCAGGAAGGTCAGTGAGCCCTCGACGCTGGCCGCGCCCTGCCCGCGCGGCGTCACGCGCACGGTTAGCGGCTTGTCCATGCCGGCGCGAATGACTCCCAGGTAGTCCTGCGGCACCGAGAAACGCACGTCCACCGGCGATAGGCTGCGCAGCGTCACGAGCGGGTGGGTATCGTTCGAGTGCACCAGGTTGCCGGGGTTGACCAGGATGCTGCCGGTACGTCCGTCCATGGGCGCGACGATGCGCGAGAACGTGACGTTCAGGCTGGCGCTCTGCATCTGTGCCTGGCTCAGCCTCACGTTGGCGGCGGTAGAGGCGGCTTCGGACTGAGCCTTGGCCACGTCCTGATCGGTCGCGACGCCCTCGACGCGAAGCCGTTCGGCTCGGTCTGCTTCCAGCTTGGCCTGCTCGGCCAGCGCCCTGTTGCGCGTCAGCTCCGCCTGCGTCGCGGCGAGCGAAGCTCGGTAGGGTCGGGTGTCGATGGTGAACAGCAGGTCACCGCGCTTGACGAAGTCGCCTTCCTTGAAGTGCACCTCGGTCACCAGGCCCTGCACCTGACTGACGATGTCGATGCTCACGCTCGCCTCCACCGTGCCGAAGGCCTGGAGCTCACGCGGAACGTCCTGCAGCGCCGCCGCCACGACCGACACCGCGATCGCCTCCTCGGCCTTGGCCGCCTTGGATTTGCTCTCGCAGGCCGAGAGCGAGAGCAGCAGCACGGCCGAAAGCGGCAGCAGCCAAATCGAGGGCATCACGATCATGGCCTACAGCCCGGCGCTTTCATGTCTCTTGCGCGATTGTGTCAGATTGTGTAGCGGTTCCGCCAGTCTGTAGGCGGAGGTGTAGGCTTGGCCCATTGGAGCATCAGGGGGGTTGTTAAAAAAGACCGGCGCCCTTGTCGATCCGGCTGGCC